>CAYJEM010000009.1:30853-41293 GCA_964369175.1 uncultured Erysipelotrichales bacterium
ATTATAAAAAAGTATTACAAAAAATATATCCTAATAAAAAGATACAAGCAACAGTATATTACTTGCACATAAATAAATCCGTAACCTTCTAGGCTACGGACTTTTTTTAGTTAGTATAAAATGTAAATTTTTGCCAAGGTTTAATTGTATCAATTAAGAATAGTTCTTCACTAACCACCTTACCAACAACACTAGTTTTGCCACTATTTGGCATATCTTTTTTAACAATATGTAACTCCCCTGCATAATGACCATATAGTTCACTTTCAATAATCACATCACCTTTTTTAAGCATTTCTGGAGCATTTAATAGTTCAAATTTATGCCCTTTATACTTAACACGACTTTGAGTTGAGCGCACAACATATTCATTTACATCGCCACGATTGAAATGGAACTCTTCTAATACTATGGCTTTTTCTACTTCTGGAAGCCCATCAATAAGTTCTACTTTTAAATTTAAATTACGTAATGACACTTTAGAAACTTCTTCAAGCTCCGCTTTTGTTGGATAACAATTTGAAATAATAATATCGTCAATGTTCCCCATTGAAACAAAATGTTTAATTTGCGTAGCAAGTGGTAAATCACGGTGCATTTCTAATGTACATAAACCATCCGTTACTGGCCATGGACCATATGTATCTTTATTTTGGCTAGTAATAAATGCAGCAGTACGTAATCCATATTTTTTAAAATGTTTACTACATTTTGTAAAGTAATCTACTGCTAATCCAGTATAGCGATGCGGATAGAAATTATGGCATCCTAGCATTCCATATGGATTTGGTTGATAATCAAAGATCGTATCAATATAATGAGTATCAATAGACATGTTAAATTCTATTTTTAAATCATGTTCATTATATGTCATCATCGCTTCTTGAGCTCCAGAAAAGCCTTCATCTAAACGTATACCATCTGCTCCTATTTCTTTAAAGAAAGATAAATTATCATATGTAATTCCTAGTTTACTAAATACACTTGGGGCAACATCTACAATGATTTCAAATCCTCTTTCTTTAGCATAATTATTAATCTCTATAAACTTACTCTTTACTTCATCAATCTCATCTTCTACTGATAATAAACAAGAAAAGATTCTTGAAAATCCTGCTGCACTTGCATCATCAATATACTTTTTAATTACTTCTGTTTCATCTTTTTCAACATAGATTGATATTCCTAATTTTCTCATATATGCCTCCTATCAATAATTTTCATATTATGAAAATTCCTATATTTTTATAGTACTATACTTCCACATATTATTCAACTTATAGAAAATTCAATTAATTAAATCATTTCTAATTTTACATTATACTCACTCATGGTATAATAAACTATATGATATTTTTTACTGTATATAATTCATTTAAGGAGAAGATATATGAGCGATAAAATGACGATTAACTCAGAAATTGAAATAACACTAGATATGATAGGTGGAAAATGTAAGCCCCTCATACTATATATACTAATTAAGGATGGAACAAAACGATTTAATGAACTATTAAGGCTTATTGTAAACATTTCTCAAAAAACACTTACAAATCAATTACGAGAACTTGAAGCAGATGGATTAATTTCAAGAAAATCTTATGATACTATTCCACCCAAAGTGGAATATTCTATAACTGAGTCAGGATTATCATTATTGAAGATATTAGATTTAATGTGCATATGGGGTGCTCAACATAATAATAATAAATACGAAGTAACAAACGATTTGTCTAAATTCTGTGCCTACAACTGTGATTGTGAAGACTAAAAAGTTTGTGTAGTTAATAGCTACATAAACTTTTTTAGTTACCTAAACTTCACTTAGTGTATATAAAGTGCGTACTTGTCTTTCTATTTATTTATAATATACTGTTTAATATACAGTAAATATTACTGTATGATAAAAAATATAACTAAATTAGAAGGAGTTAAATTATGGATTTAATTTACCAATTATTTATCGAATGGGGACTTAGCGATAGTTTCTCAAAGGTAGTATCATTTTTCTTATTTGAAATCGTATACCTAAGTACGATACTTATGTTAGGGTTAACTATCTTTACTTTTATCAGAGTCAGATTTTTAGATGAAGACTTTGCACAAAAACTTCAAGAAAAACCAAAATGGTTAGTCTATTTAGGAATGGCACTTCTAGGTGCAGTCTCCCCGTTTTGTTCGTGTAGTACAATACCTGTATTTGTATCTTTTGCTGCTTTAGGAGTTCCTACCGGTGCATTATTTGTCTTCTTAGTAACTTCACCAATGGTACAAGAAGCATCATTAATATTATTATTAACAGAATTCGGTCTGCCAGTTGCTATTGTTTATGTTATTTTAGGTATACTTGCTGGAGTAACAGTAGGTTATATCATTTCAAAGGCAAAGGACAGTGATTTATTCAATGAAAGTGTATTAGCAAAAAGAGAACATAGAAAAAGCATCGAGACAACTAATACTGCTTGTTGTACTAATGAAACATCTTTGACAAAATGTTGCGATAACACACCTACTGCTAGTTGCTGTGATGAAACAGCACAAAATACTTCTTGTTGTGATAACACTGAAAATCATAAGATAACGATTGATTCCAAAAAGAATCCATTTAAATATTCTATTCACGAAGCAATGTCGATTATGAAAAAAACATTTAAATATATTGTTATTGGGATAGCTGTTGGATCATTTATTTATGGATTAGTTCCTGATGAATTTATACAAAACTTATTAGGTACTTCAAATACAGTAGCTCCAATTGCTGCTACACTTGTGGGAATACCTATTTATGCAGATGATGTTGCTTTAATTCCAATTGCTAAGACTTTAGTTGATGCAGGTGCTGGGCTTGGAACTTCGCTTTCATTTGTAATGTCTAGTGCGGTTGTATCAATACCATCATTTATCATGCTTGGAGCTGCATTAAAAAAGAAAACACTTATAAAGCTTGCAATTTATTTAAGTATTTTAATCATAGTGATAGGTTATATATTTAATTTTATTGCACCGTATATCATCTAAGTAATCTTATATTCTTATCTTGTAAACAATTATAAAACTCAAATTCTAAGCATGTCTTGATTTGAGTTTTTATTATGTGATTTAGTCGTAAAAAAAAGTCATTGCAAATTATATGCAAATGACTATTTAATTACAATATCACGAATATTTTTAATTGTTATAGTTGTTGTACCTGTCATATCTGTCTCTTTAACAATATCTTCACCACGCAAGTAATCTTCTACATCTAGTTCAATCGTTTTATCACCATCTAATACAAGTTTACATCTAGCTAAACGATCAACATTACCAGGAACATGCTCTATTTCATCTTCTTCAATTATACCTAGTTCATTCATTAATAATTCAACCTCGTGTGTTGCATTATAATCATCTTTAACAATTTTCTTTGCAAGTTCTAATGGTTTTACTGGTTTATGGTCCATTACTAGATTCACTAATTCTTGCTTCACTAGCGGTAATGGATCACCTTCTACTACATTGAATTCTCCATCAACTTTACGAACTACTTTTGTTACTAGTGACATTTTTTGTTTGTCAGTTAGCTTTTGTTCACCTTTGATATACTGTTCATTTAAATAATATCCAGGTTTACCATCAATCACAAAACGTTTTTCAATGATTGATAATTTATTTTCTTCAATATCAATGATAATTGCTTCATCAACACCACTTGTTTTTGGTGGTAATGATTGTTGGTTTACAAACTTAATTTGTTTTTTACCATCAACTTCTTCAATAACTGAAACTGGAATTATTTTATAATTTAGTTTCAACACTAAAATATGTTTTCTGCCATCAACTTTACATTCAATAAATACCAAGTTACTATTTGGCATTTCTTGAATACTTTTTGCAAGTGTGAATAATTCCATTGTAATTTTCTTTGCTTTTTCAAAGAATAATTCATCACTTTCAAGCATTGCTCTAGCATCAACAAATAATGCATGTTCATTACCTACTACAATTTCTTTTTTTGTAGGAGATAATAATGTTTTCTCAATTTTTTTATCATAGTATTCTGTTGTTCCCTCAACAAGGTTAATGTATGTATCTGAGTGGATTACATGACTATGTTCCATATCTAACATATGAATTAAAATTTTATCAATTATTACTGTATTCATCCTTTTATCACCGTAAGTAAGTATATCATAATTTTATAAAATAATATATAATGTATTTGGTGATAATATGAAAATAATTATAAGTCCTACAAAAGAAATGAAGGCAACTAATATATCTTTAGAAATGAAAGATATATTATATAAAAAAGAAAACAAACAATTACATACCTTATTAAAACAATATTCTATCGAAGAAATTCATGATCGTTACAATATATCTTTTGCACTTGCAAAAAAAGTATATAGTTACTTTCATGAAAAGCAACCCTTATACCCAGCAATTACACTATATTCTGGGACTGTCTTTAAAAAACTTTCATTACTTACATATAACGATGATGACTTTTTATATCTTAACGATTATTTACGTATATGTAGTAGTTACTATGGTATTTTACGACCATATGATGGGATTATGAGGTATCGTTTGGATATGTTAACAAAACTTGATATTAATTTGTATGATTTTTGGAATAAGCAGGTTAATAAATATTTTCAAGATGAGGATATAATAATTAATTTAGCTTCAAATGAATTTTCGAAAATGTTAACTCATGACAATATGATTACTATTGACTTTATTGAAATTCGTGCACAAAAAATCACACGCAATGCTATGCATATAAAACAAGCACGCGGTAACTTTTTAAACCATATGGTAAAACACAAAATTGTAACACTCAATGATATTAAAAATATTATTATTGATGAATATGTTTATGATGAAACAATGTCATCGAATTCAACATATGTATTTAAGAGAAATTTTATCGCAAAGAAATAACGGATAGCTAGAGCTATCCGTTTTGTATGTACTTTTTAATTGTTTCTACTAAAACTTCCATATCATTGTCAGTACCAATACTTATACGTAAATAATTATCTATTTTTTCTTTATTAAAATGTCGAACATAAATATTTTTTGATACTAAATAGTTATATAGATCAATCGCTTGAACGACGTTATGTTTAACAAAGACAAAATTTGCATAACTAGGAAGTACAATGAATCCAATTTCTTGTAGTGCTTTAGTTGTGTTTTCACGTGTTTTTACTACTTTTGAAATTTTATCTTTAAAGTACTCATCATCTTTAACACTTTCAACACCTATTAAATGATTCACTGTATCAATAGGATATGAATTAAATGAATTTTTAACATCCTGCATTTTTGAAATCATTTCCTTGCTTCCATAAGCCATTCCCAATCGACTTCCAGCTAATGCACGGGACTTTGAAAATGTTTGAATAACTAGTAGATTGTTATATGTATCTAACAGAGACATACAACTCTTTGCACCAAAATCAACATATGCTTCGTCGACAATCACTAGGCTATCCCTATTCTTTTCTAAGATGGTAATAATATCATTACCATCTAATTGGATACTTGTTGGTGCATTTGGATTCGCAAAAATAATTCCATTATTTTCTTCTAAAAAACCACTTGTATCAATTGATAAATCATCATTCATCAATACTTTTTTATACGGTATATTATATAACTTACAATATACTTCATAAAATGAATAAGTTATTTCTGGAAACAATATTGGTTTATTACCATTAAAAAATGTTAAAAAAGCTAGTGCTAATACTTCATCTGAACCATTTCCTATAAATATTCGTTCTTTATCAATCTTATGATACTTTGCTAATTGTTCTTGCAAAAGATAAGCATCACTACTAGGATATAAACGTAATTTATCAATTGTCATTGTTTCTAACAATTGTTTTACTTTTGGTGATGGTGGATATGGATTTTCATTTGTGTTTAATTTTATGATGTCTTTTTCCTTTGGTTGATACCCTGCAACGTATGGTTCAACATCACGTACATAATCTTGCCAACTCATATTAATTACCCCCTATTGTAATACGTCTATGCATACTTCATATACATAATTGACACTTTTATCAGCTTTGTCTTGGACATCTTGGTTTGCTCGTAAAAAAGAGTAACTATAATTCGATGCTTCAAACATGCTAATATCATTATATGAGTCTCCAATACTATAAGCAATAGCTTTTTCTTTTTCTTTAATAATATTTAGTCCAGTTCCTTTTGTTATGTTAGCTGGACATATATCTAAATAAATTGTATTTATAATAGGTGTTACATCATTTTGATAGTGTTTTAAAATATAACTTTGAATTTTTTCAAGAATATCAATGTTGCCATCATCTTGATTAAGCCCAATAATATCATATGAACTAGCTTTTTTATATTCTTCCATAAAATCAATATCAAATACTTCAACATTTCCCTCAATTGTATGTTCAAATGTTTTGTTGTTTACAAAACCAATTGTTCGACTTCCAGCATAAAAATAGACATGTACATTTTGTTTAATACAATATTCGATAAGCTCCATGCCAATTTGTTTATCAATTACTTTTTTTAATACTTCATTTTTATTTTTATCAATAATATGTCCACCATTATTCATTACAAGATAATCATAAGGTAGTTGTAATGTATCAACTAAAAACATAGCTTCTTGTATGTTTCTACCAGTATTGAGAACTACTAGATGACCTTGATTTTGTATTTCTAATAACATCTCTTTATCTCTTAAATGAAGTAAGTTTCCTTGATGATCAACTAATGTACCATCTATATCACTACATAATATTTTTTTCATAAATTCCTCCAAAAATTAGAAAAGGCTTTGAAAATTCAAAGCCTTATACAATATTAGAATGTAATATTGTCACTATCGTTATTTGAACCACCACAAGTAGTAATTGCATCGATTGCTGCCATATCTTCATCAGCAATTGTGAAATCTAATTGAAGATTTGCACGAATACGCTCTACATTAACACTTTTTACTAGTGGGATTACATTATGTTGCAGTGCATATTTAACACATAACTGCGCTACTGTTACATCATATTTTGTAGCAAACTCAGTTAATTCTTCACAGTCAAATACTTTACCGTTTGCAAGTGGACTATATCCTACGATTGCAATATCTTCTTTTGCACAGAAGTCACGTACTTCAGTTTGCAGACAGCTTGGATGGAATTCAATTTGGTTAACCATTGGTTTAATAGTTGTTCCAGCCATTAACTCTTCGATATGATGAATTTTAAAGTTACTTACACCGATTGACTTAATTTTGCCTACTTTATATAAATCTTCCATCGCTTTGTATGATTCAATATTTTTAGCAATATAGTCTTCTCTATATTTAGCTGGTACTGGCCAGTGAATGATATATTGATCTAAGTAATCAACTTGTAAATCTTCACAAGTTTTGTTAAATGCTGCTACAGTTTCATCATAACCACGAACATCATTCCATAACTTACCAGTAATGAAAATATCTTCTCTAGCAACACCGCTTTCTTTAATTCCCATACCAACTTGAACTTCATTACCATATACAGCAGCTGCATCAATATGATTATGTCCATTTGTTAATGCAAGCTTTACTGCTTCTACCGTTACTTCTGCTGATGCTTTCCAAGTTCCATAACCGATTTCTGGCATTGCAACACCATTATTTAATATTCTGTTTTTCATTTAATATGTCCTCCATTTAGATTATGTAAGGATTATATCACATATATTACAGAATTAAAATACTTTTTATGTATTTACATATTATTTATTTACTTACTTTTGTTTCACAATATAGACAGCGATAAATTCTTTCTTTTTCGTTTGCAAGAGTGAATACATGATCTAGTTCGGTTTCTATTGATGTAATACAGCGTGGATTTTTACAATGTTCCACATTAACGATTTTTTGTGGTAAAGTTAACTTTCTTTTTTCAACAGTTTTACCATCTCTTATAATACAAACTGTAATATTATGATCGATGTATCCAAGTACATCTAAATCCACTTCAAAATCATTATCAATTTTTAAGATATCTTTTGTTCCCATTTTTGTTGACTTAACATTTTTTATAATTGCAATGCTGCAATCTAATTTGTCTAATTTTAATGCTTTATATACGCGCATTACACTTCCTGCGCTAATATGATCTAATACAATTCCATTTACTATGCTATCAATTTTCATATCGTTATCTCCTATTTCAATCCTAACATTTTTATAATAAGTGCCATACGAACATATTTACCATATAAAACTTGGTCAAAGTATTTAGCTCTTGGGTCATCATCAACCTCTGTTGCAATTTCATTTACACGAGGTAGTGGATGAAGAATTGTTAAATCTTCTTTTGCGTTTTCTAATTTTTGTAAATCTAAGATATATGTATCTTTTAGACGAATATAATCTTGCTCATTGAAGAAACGTTCTTTTTGAACACGAGTCATGTATAATACATCTAATGTATCAATTACATCTTCCATTTTTTCAACTTCTACGAAATCTAAATTATTTGCTTCAAGAACATCTTTTTTAAGATATTCTGGAATACGTAATTCTACTGGGGAGATAAATACAAATTTCACATTTGGATATCTAGACATTGCTTTTAATAATGAATGCACTGTACGTCCAAATTTAAGGTCTCCACAAAGTCCAACAGTAAGATTATCTAAATGTCCTTTTTCACTGTGAATCGTTAGTAAGTCTGTTAATGTTTGTGTTGGATGGTTATGTCCTCCATCACCAGCATTAATTAGTGGTACTTTACTTCTTTTTAAGGCAACTAATGGAGCTCCTTCTTTTGGATGTCTCATAGCGATAATATCACTGTAACATGATACTGTCCAAATTGTATCAGTAACCGTTTCTCCCTTAGCAGCACTACTTGACTCGGCACTTGAAACTCCTAAAACATTACCACCAAGTTCAAGCATCGCTGCTTCAAATGATAGTCTTGTACGTGTACTTGGTTCGAAGAATAATGTTGCTAGTGTTTTATGCTTAGCAATTTCTTGGTATTTTGTCTTGTCTTTAATGATATCATTTGCAAGTTCTAACAATTCATCAATTTCTTCTAGAGATAAGTCTTTTGGGTCAATTAAATAGTTCATAAATTCGTCTCCTTTTGTATTTTTTCCATTAATAATTTTATCATATCCTATAGAAAATGTTAAGTGTATGTATATTTTTTGTACATTTAAACAAATTCTTTTTAATAGTTTTTTCTTTTTACTTATATATGCTTGCTTATAATCTTGTTTTGTTCTAATATATAATATACGTTAGGAGAGTTATATGGAAAAAATAATCAATTATTTATTAACTATGGGATTTTTCATGTCTATAACACTCCCATTTGCAATAATATATCGATACCTTCGTCAAAAACGCGGTGTATACTATACAAGAGAACATATGATTGGTTCGGTATTATTTATTATATTTCTAGTTGGTCTATCATCACTTACCATCTTACCTGGAGTTGCCAGCGAGGGAATTGATCCCTTTCAAGGAAATGTCAACTTAGAGTTATTCAAAGTGTTTCATCAAACATATCTAGTTGTTATCCAAACTGGTAGTTTTAGCTATTTTTATATCAACTTTATTGGTAATATTGTTATCTTTATACCAATTGGTTTCTTTATCGCACTACTCTTTACAAAGAAGAATGTCTTTCATATTATGTTTTATGGTTTTCTATGTTCTTTATTTATAGAGGTGGCTCAGTTGTTTATTGCTCGCGGTAGTGATGTTGATGACCTATGGCTAAATACACTAGGTGCAATACTAGGGTATGGCATTTACTTGATTTATAATAAATTTTATCCCGATTTTTGTACAAGGTGTAAGCAAAGAATTCATAGAAATGAGCAATAGAAAACTATTGCTCATTTTATTATTTTGTAATCAATGTTCCTGCTTTACCTTCGATTGCAAGTGTCGCTTGTTCTAAAGAGGCAATAATTGACGTTCTACCCTCTTTACTATTAGCAAATATTATTCCTGCTTCTACTTTTGGAAGCATACTTCCTGGTGCAAAGTGACCTTCATCACAGTATGTTTTAGCAAGGCTAGCACTAACATTTGTAATTGGCTCTTGATTTGGTTGTTCAAAGTTTAACATTGCATTGTCAATTGCTGTTAAAATAATTAATGTATCAGCATTTACTAGTTCTGCAAGTTTAGCAGATGCAAAATCTTTATCAATTACTGCTGGAACACCAACATAATCATCATTTTCATCTTTTACCACTGGAATAGCTCCACCACCACATGCAATAACAATAAATTCATTATCTAATAATGTTAAAATTGCTTTCTTTTCAACAATATCAACTGGCTTTGGTGATGCTACTACACGACGATAACCACGTCCACTATCTTCTACAAATGATGCACTTGGATCATTTTTTTCTAATTCTTTAGCTTGTTCTAAACTATAG
>CAYJEM010000010.1:0-41039 GCA_964369175.1 uncultured Erysipelotrichales bacterium
ATAAATGAGTTGAAAAATCAAAAAACAACTATAGAAAGGGGTGTAGGTATGAAATTAAATTTTTTCAAAAAAAATAAAGTTGATAAGATCTGTGAAAAAGCAGATAAATTATTAGGTAATAATAAGTGGGAAGAAGCAATTAAATTATATGAATCAGCGCTATCTATATTACCAAATCCAATAGAGAGTAATTATGCATATAATTGGCTTCAGGTTGTAATAGGAGATGTTTATTATGTCAATTCAGATTTAGATAATGCATTACTACATCTAACTAAAGCATATAAAAATAAAGAAAAAAATGGATTTATGTTTTTAAGATTAGGACAAGTATACTTTGATTTAGGTGAAAAGGAAAAAGCAAAAGAATATCTAAAAGAGGCATTTCTTGCAGAAGGAAATGAACTGTTTTACGATGAAGATAACAAATATCTAGAACTTGCAATATGTGATCTTGTGTCAAAGAAAAAATCAAAATGGTTTGATTTGTCTGAAAGTAATCAACATATAGAAGATAATTACTTTAAATTAGATCGTTTGTATCTACAGAACAAATGGGATGAAATATATACAGCAAAAGTTGAAATTTACGATAGTTTGCCAGAAGAATTAAGTCAAAATAGGATTGTATGGTTTTTGGCAAATGATATTTTAGAAGCGAGTATAGTTCTAAATAAGCTAGAAGAACTTGATCATTGGCATGCTTTACTTGTTCAAGCAAGTAAGTCGAGGATGACAAATGGAGAAAATGAAGTTTGGCAAGCATTGATTGAAATAAAAAAAGGGAATGTTACTAAAGGGGAAGAATTATTAAATCAAGTTGTTAAAAAATATGGTATTAGACGAGTAAAGAATTTCTACCACCTTAATAATCAAGTGTATAAATATTATACAAAAGAAATAGATGAAATTTAAATTACTTTAAAATTTAATAGTATTTGTACTAATTTTCTTTTAAAACACAGATGAATTTAGAACTTTATCTAGTTTGATAGGAAAGCGGAGGCACTTGATAAATTAAACTATGGCATAAAGCATAGAAACACACTTAATGTGTGTAAGAATGCTAGGGAAATGATAAAGAAAATTGAAGGAGAAGATGTATAATGAAAAAGGTTTTAATGTTATGTTTATTAATGGTGTTAACAGGTTGTGCCACTATAGGTCCATCCACTAATTATCAACTTGATGTATTTCTAGAAAATTATTGTGCAGATAGAGAGTTAAGTTATGTGGGAAATGGTCTTATTTATGAAACTGATATTGAAAATATAGGGTATTATGGGATAGGTAAAGTATCGGGTGAAGATGGAGATTTTCTTATTTTCCTAATTCAAAATTTCCCAACTGAATTATACGAAACGGGTTTTAATCAGATAGGTCCATTGTTTGATATAGATGGTAAGGAGTTTATGATTACTAATTTAGATGAAATATATGGAAATGGAAAAAATTACTACATATATATAGTTGATAGATATATATCATCAGCCAGTTACAACGATGGAAATGTTGAAGTTGAAAATGTTAATTATGTTCTTAATGGGGAAGATAAAACTTTTTCCGTTATGAAATTTGAATTTGATAAAGAAGTTATATTTGATGAAAACTTATTAATACTAAATAATTAATAATGTTAAATAACTATGGTATTATGACAAAACTTGAGGCAAATAACGATTCGTTGTTTGTCTCTTTTATCTATAAAACGATATACAAGTTATTGAATTGTTGTCAGTAGCATACCAATGTATTGAATAATACTTTTTATTATAGTTTTTTTTGTATAAACTATATCTGTTTTATTGAAAAAATACTTAACTTGCAAGTGCATATATAGCTGTAACATTACTGTAATGGTAGTGTTTTTTTTGTGGTTTTGTATGTGTGATATTACAAGAAAGTAGGAAAAATGTTGTCGTTTGTGGGAAAAATTTGTCGTTTGTGGGTGCAAAGTGGAAATGTAAGCAGTATAGGCATATGATGAGGATGTTATGTTACAAAGTATCTCACGATTTTGTAACTGTAGTGTGTGGGAAAGTTGAAAAGGAAAATGGAAAAAATTATTTATCAAAATCGGTATCTAACAATTAAGGTGAAGCATATGTTTATATTGTTATTACTGATTATTTTTTGTGTCGTATTTTTTAGTTTGCAAGATACAAAAAGCAAACAAGAAATATCACAACAACAAGCTAAAATTGAAAATGTTGAAACTGTGTTACCTCAAAATATTCAATCACTTACAAAGTTATTAAATGATTCAAATATATGTAGTGAACAATGGTACCAAGATGTTGATGACTTTATTTTAGGATTACAAGAACAAAATGAGTTATTAAAGAAAAATGATGAATCAAAACACCAACAACTTATATTCTATCATGAGCAGCTTATTACAAACTTACAAGCATTTAAGGGTAATCAAACAAGTCAAGTAATTGATGATTTGGAAAATATATTTTTAGAATATATTGATTACTATAAAACAGTGTATGGAGGAGTAAATGATGAGGGAATATAGACCAAGTTTTAAAAGAAGATTGTTAGCTGGGCTGTTAGCTTCAATAATGATATTTGAAGCATGTTCAGGGGTATTAGATGTTGCAGCTAGTGAAGTTCAAAAAATTGATACAGAAGAAACAACAGGGAAATATTATAATAGTGATATTACGGATGTTCAAGTTGAACAGCCAGTTACTACTAACAATAGTGAAGTGCTAAAAAAAGAAGCAGTCGTAGATAAGCAAGAAGATAGCTTTCCTAAAGAAATGGAAGTTATTGATAAGCGTACAATAAATTCTAAAACATATAAATTAGATGATGGTACATATGTCATGGAGTCGTATTTTGAGCCAATACATAAAGAGGTAAATGGTACATATGAAGATATTGATAATACGCTTATCAATGTTAGTCGTAATACTACACCAATATATAAAAATGTAGATGGTGGGTATCAGTTTACGGTTACAAAAGATACCATGCTATTTGATAACCTTAAAGGAAATCAAATAGAAATACAAAATAGTGATGCTTATTTAGATGTATATAGTGTAAATGAAAATGTTGTATTATATAGTGAAGCTTATAAAAATATTGATATGGAATATCGTTTATCGGGTAGTGGGGTAAGTACTAATTTTTATATTAATGGACCTACAGATGTAAATACAATATCATACTCTATAAATAAAGGTGATTTGTTAGTTCAAGATAGTGAAGAGGCACTGTTATTTATAGATGAAGACAGTAATCAAATATTTAGTTATGAAAAGCCGATTTTACTTGATGAAAGTGGTAATAGCATTAAACCGATATTCCATTATTTAGAAAATAATGGAACAATTGAAGTATCTATTACATTTGATCAATCATGGCTATCAAGCCAAGAAAGAACATATCCAATAATTATGTCATCAAGAGCTATTGATGAATCATTAGAGATAAATGTTTCAACTTCTTATATTCGTTCGTTAAATCCAAATACTACAAGTCAGTATTATGATTTATATGTAGGATATGAAGATGGATCATCAAATGGTGGTTATCATGTTGGGGTTACTAGATCTTTTGTACATGTTGAAGGATTTGATATTGGTAGTGATAAAGAAATAGTTAGTGCAAAGCTTACAATGCATAAAAAGGTTAAATACCTTTCGCAGTGGAATGAAATCGAAGTTCTAAAAACAGATACATATGTTAATCCAGCAACAGTAAAATGGTCAAATCAACCAACGAATCTTACAAGTTTAGGTGTAACAAACGTACGAAGTGATGGTGGTTGGCAAGATTTTGATATTACTTCGTATATACAAGATTTATATAATGGAAGTAATAAAACATTAATGTTGAAAGCAACAAATGAAAGTAGTGCATACACACCAAATATATTTTTAGGTGAAAGTAGCAACGGGCGTCCTAAAGTATCCATTACATATCGTGATGCATTTGATATCAATCCGGGACTAGAGATAGATACATTTGATAGTGAAATGCGAATATATTCTGTTCTAGATGAAGGGTTTAAGGCATTAAGTTTTGATGGAATTGCTAAGCCTGATGCTACAGTTATATATAATTTAGTAGAGCGTGGACAAGATACAGTTATAAATAGTGCTACCGTTACTGCAAGTACAAGTCGTTACTTTGTTGACCCAATATTTATTACAAATCAACTTCCAGATGTTCAAGTATATCAAGACAAAGATGTTAATTATACAACAGATTATATATATAAAGAAGCAATACCAGAATTTGATGTACCGTATGAATATATTGTTCAAGTAGAAACACCAAGTGAATTAAGTACTATTGATTTTCGAACTGATTCTTTTATTAAGTATAAAGTGAAGACTGGTGATAATCTAAAAAATATTGCAGCATACTATGGTTTAACCGTTGATGAAATAAAGTATGATAACAACCTTACAAATGACATAATCAAAGAGGATGATATATTACTATTACGTTTTAAAAAAGATAATCCAAAAGTAAGTAAAGATGTATATACACCACCAACTCGTACACTTGTATACGATGCAAAATATGTAAATCGTGGACCAAAGTGTTATGGTGGAGTATGTGAGGTTATAGACCCAGTAAATGCTACAACTGGTAATTATTATTATGAGGGTGTAGATTTTACAATTTATGATCAAGATATCTTTAATCTAAATCGTTATTATAATTCAACTGGACCACAACTTTCTAATATGTTTGGTAATGGTTTTACTACTACTATTGAAAGCTATATTTCTTATGATAAAGATGGAAATATATTGTTTTTTCTAGGTGATGGAAAAATATATCAATTTGATAAAACACTTAGTGGTTATCTGTCAAAACCTCAAAATCAAATGGAAATAATGTATCAAGATAACAAAGCTACAATTATTGATACAACAAGTGGGATAACTTATTATTTTGATAGCTTTGGTATGTTGGATTATATGGTATCAAGTCAAGGTTTACAAACAAAAATACAATATGATGATTATGGACTTATTACATCAATACAAATAGGTGATAAAAGTATAGCGATATCATATAATGATGAAAAACTTGTACAAGATATTACTTTGCCTTCAGGAGATAAAGTATATTATACATATGATGAAAATAGAAATTTAATTTCATATAAAGATGTAAATGGAAATAGTATAAAATATGCATATGACGATAATAACTACCTAACGTCAGTGCAAGATAAAAATGGAAATACGATTACTACAAATATATATGATGATAGTGGACGTATTGTAAAACAAACGGATGGTAATGGCAATGTATCATCGATGCGATATGATACAAATTCAACAACGCTAGTCAATAGTGATGGAAGTATAGATGTATATACATTTAATGAAAATTATGACATTGTAAGTATTCAAGAAAATGGGATAATAACATCATCTTATACGTATGATGAAAATCGTAATATTACAACAATTACAAATAGAAATGGAAAAGTAGAGACATATACATATCAAGATAATAAAGTAGTGAAAGTAGATTATAGTGATGGAACCTTTGAAGAATACCGATATGATAGTCTAGGAAATGTTATTTATCATCGAGATAATGATGGTAATACTGTTGAAAATACTTATTCTGGTAAAAATTTAGTATCTACTAAAGATAATAAAAATCAACAGGTATCTTATCAATACGATGATATTGGTAGACTTTTAAAAGAAACAGATATATTTGGAGTCAGCAAGGAATATACATATCAAAGTAATTTAGTATCATCAATAAGTCATACTAATGGTTTAATTGAATATTTCGAATACGATACAAATGGTAACGTTCTAAAAGAAAGTGATAATCAAGGAAAAACAACGAGTTATGTATATGATAAAAGTGGTCAAGTAATTCAAAAGAACTATTATGATGGAACGAATGAACAATGGGTGTATGATGCAAATGGAAATATTATATCATATAAAGATCGTATTGGTGGTATTACTACAAACACATATGATAAAAATAATAATCAAATACAAACTACAAAAGGGACAATTACTTTAAAAACAGAATATGATGAAGTAAATCGAGTTATAAAAGAAATAAATGAACTCGGACTTACTACAACATATAAGTACGATGTGTATGATAATGTGATTTGTGAAATAGATGTTTATGGAAATGAGACAAAGTATAAATACGATGAATTTGGTAATGTTATTGAAACAGTCGATATATATGGTAATGTTGAAAGTAATGAGTATGATGGAAATAATCTTATAAAATCAATTTCTAAAGAAGGTCTTGTAACAACATACCAATATGATGATTTCAATCGTGAAATTAGTAAAACGAATCCAAATGGAACTATTGAAACAAAAGAGTATGAAAATAGTTTACTTGTTAAAGAAGTTGATCAAAGAGGAAAGATTACTGAATATCGATATGATGAATACGGACGTAACGTTGAAACGATATTTACATCTACTGATGGAATAGAAACGAAAACACTTCAAAAATATGATCAATATCAAAATGTTATTGAAAATAACAATAATGGAATTATTGTTACAACAAAATATGATGTTTATAATCAAGAAATAAGTTCTATTGATGCACTTGGTAATGTCACTTCTAAAGAATATGATTTTGATGGCAATGTTATAAAAGAAGTTGATGCATTGAACAATACATCAACAACATCGTATGATGGGATGCAAAATGTACTTACAGTAACTGACAAAAATGGAAATACTACGTCAAATGTTTATAATCCAAATGGTCAACGAATCCACGAAATTGATGCATTAAATAATGTAACAACAATTAACTACAATAATTATGGACAAGTTGATGAAATGATTGATGCTACAAATGTAAAAACAGAATTTATATACGATAAATATGGAAATAACATTACTATTAAAATTGATGGTAAGTTAGTTGAAGAAAAGCAATATGATAAATACGGAAGAACTATTTATACAAAAAATATTGAAAAGCAAGAACGTACTACATTTGACACATTTAATCGCCCAACAGAAACAATTAATGAAAGATTAGGACTTACAAAATATACAGTCTATGATAAATACGGAAATATTATTGAAGAAAGTGATAACTTAGGAAGTAAAGTAGTTTATCACTATGATATGTATAACCAAAAAACAAAAGCGATTGATGCATATGGACGAGTTGAAACATATATCTATGGAAATGAAGGTGAACTTCTTGAAACACAAGCATTTGACGGAACAAAAAGTACATCGATGTACAATAATCATGGAAATGTTATCAAGGTAGTTGATGGAAGTGGCAGTGAAACAATCAATACATATGATGCGATGCAGCGTGTGATAGAAACAAATACAGCTGGCAAAATTACAAAGTATGTATATGATGCAAGTAGTAATATTATCGAAGAAATTGATGGAAATAATAATACAAGTACAAAAACACAATATGATGCAAATGGTAATCCAATTGTAACAATTGATGCATTAGGTAATGTTGTAAAAACAGAATATGATGCAAAAAATCAAGTCATTGCAACAATTGATGAAAATGGCAATCGTAGTGAAACACAATATGATACTTATGGAAATATCATCAAGGAAATTGATGCAATGGGTTCAAGTAAACAATATCAATATAATCAATTTGGATTATTGGCACTTGAAATCGATGAACGTGGTTTTGAAACAACATATGTTTATAATGAAGATTTATTACTTGAAAGTGTTACAAATAGTATGGGACATACTGTTACATATACATATAATGAACATGGACAAAAAGTAAAAGAAACAAATCCAAATGGTGATGTTACAACATATCAATACGATGACTATGGTAGAGAAACTAAAGTGACGTTACCAAGTGGAAAAGTCATGACTAAAGAATATGATCGCTTAGAAAATATCATCAAGGAAACAGATGGAAAAAATGTAACAATTCATAACTATGATAAATTAGGAAGATTAGTATCAACAACGAAAAATAATATTTTACAAATAAAAAATGTATATAATCAATACAATCAAATTATTGAAACATATGATAGTGAAAACAATGTAATAAAAAACACTTATGATCAAAGTGGGCAAGTTGTACTTAGAGATGATAAAGGAAGTATTACAACAACACAATATGATATCTATGGAAATATTATTAAAGAAGTTCAAAATGAAACATACATAACAGAATATACATATGACCAGTTGCAACGAGTTGTAGAAACTAGAATTAATGGTATTACAACATTATATAATGAATATGATGCTTGTGGTAATGAAATTACTACAATTGAAAATGGTGTTATTAAAAAGACAACATATGATAAAAACAATCGTATTAAAGAAGTATTACTACCTAGTACAACAAACAAAGAAGAATTTATTGTTATCCAAAGTGTTGAATATGATGCTAGTGGAAACCCTATTAAAATAACAGATGCAAATGGATATGTAGAAACAAAAAAATATGATGCTAATAATAATATTATTGAAGAAGTAAATAAAAATAATATTGTTTCTAAGTATGAATATGATGGATTAAATAATCTTATTAAAACTCAAAATCATGATGAACGTTATGTATCTTATATATACGATAAAAGTAATAATTTGATTGAAAAAGTACTTAATGATACAACTTCTACTTATTATAAATATGATGAAGATAACAACCTAATATATGAAGAAAATGAATATGGATATATTCATGAATATTCATATGATAGTTTTGGAAATAAAATAGAATGGATTAAGCCAGATAAAACAAAAATAAAATATACATATGATAATCTTGGGAATATGCTTACAAGTAATGATACAACGTATAGTTATGATAAGCGTGGGAATCTATTAACCGTTACTAATAATCAAGGAATGATAGTAAATAAATACGATATTTTTAATAATAAAATTGAAGTTAAAGATACTAATGAAAATATTGTAAAATATACCTTCGATAACTTTAATCGTATTGTAGAAACAACATATGGTACATCACATGTAGTTAATACATATAATGTAAATGGAATGTTAGAAACAGTTAGTAATAATGGTGAGCAAGTTGCATATTATCAATACAATGCCCGAAATGATATGGTGACTCTTAGCCAAGGAGATATTATTACAAATAAGACATATGATGAGATGTCAAGAATTAAAATACAAACAACAAATCAAAAAGATAAAAACATTACGACAAATACATATTTATATGATGGAAATGATAATGTAATTGAAGAAGGTGTCAATGGACATACAAACATTTACATATATAACGAATATGATGAATTAGAAGTTAGTAAAAAATATATTGATAACCAATATGTAGAAACAACATATCAACATGATATCTTTGGAAATCAAATTGAAATGAGTACATCTTTGTCAAATAAAAAATATGTATATAACAACAATAATCAAATTGAATCAATTGTAAGTGATGAAGGTACAATGCATATTGATTATGATGATAATGGAAACATTATCCAAAAAATAAACATCAATGGAACAATTGATAAATACACGTATGACGAGTATGATCAACTAGTACAATTAGAGCAAGGACAATATGTATATGACTACCATTATGATGGACAAAACCAAAGAATCAAACAAATCAAAACCGATACTAATGACTATCATTATGATGTATGGTATAATTACGTAGACTATGTAACCTTTGATGATAATGAAGTAACAAGTGGGTTTGATGTACTTAGAAACCAAGTAGAGCAACTAGAAGCAACAAATGGATTATGTAGTAGTATACTTAGTGATAGCTATGATGTTACATATTATAAAGAACCTGAAATTATAGATTATACACTAGATAGAAATCAAGAGTATACAGAAATATTAGTTAGTAATGATCAACAATTTATATATGGTAATTCATTACTACAAGATGACAAAGAAACAATTGTAACTGGACTAAACAATAGTGTTATTGCTAGAGTTGAAAATGATATTATAGAAACTATTGAATATAGTGATTATGGTATAACAAGTGATATTAAAGAAGGTCATGGATACAATAGTGAAATGATGGATAGCAATGGACTAATCTATCTACGTGCTCGTTACTATGACCCAAGTATATCTCGCTTTATTCAAGTAGATAACAATTATAGTGGTGAAAAACAAGACGTTGCAAGTCAAAACAGATATGTATATACACTAAACAACCCATATAAGTATGTAGATCGTGATGGAAATATTGCACTGCTTGGTGCTTTAGTAGCAGTTGGAGGAGCATTTGCAGTCGGTATGGCTACAGCTTCAATATTAGACTCTAGTCCTTCAATCACAGATGTTGTTAAACAAGCAGGTGATATGTTATCTGGTAAAAGTAGTCCTTCTGTAGGACATGCAACAGCCGCAGTTACAAATGCAGTAAGTAATGCAAACAAAACTTTACCAAATATAGCTAGTGCAAGTACACAGTCTAAAACAGCAACCCAACTAAAACCTGTATATAAAGAGTTACAACCAGAAGCAGTTTGCCCAGACCCACAGACTGCATCAAACAGTGCATTAGATATCTTACAATTAGTATTAGATATTATAGGATTTATTCCATTTTTAGGAGACATATGTGATGCAATCAATGCAGTAATATATTTTCTAAGAGGACTTACATTTGATGCAGTTGTATCAATAGCTTGTATAGCATTACCACTAGTAGCAGATAGTTTACTAAAACCTTTGAAATGGGTAGCTAAGTCAGCCAATGAATTTATAAGTCAGGCAATAAAAAAAGTTCCTAATATTGATAATGCAATATCGAGTGTAGTATCAAATGCTAAGAAATGGATACAAGGAACAAAATTACTAGCTAGCAATATAAAAAATTCTATTATTGGTTTCTTAGGTAAATTTGGAAGTTACATTGATAACTTATTTGCTAAAGCAACAGTAAAAGTTTCATCTTTATATGAGGGTAGTGAAGCATTTCAAGCATGGTTAAAGGGTACAGGTGTACGCGAAAACAAGGTCTATTTTGTGTATGATGATGCCGGTGATGTTATATATGTGGGGATTACAAAACAATCTATAGAAGAAAGACAAAAACAACACCTAAAAGCAGGGAAACCATTCAATAACATGCAACCGGAATATGAAAATTTAACACGACATGAAGCACGTGCACTAGAACAACACTTCATTGAAAAGCATGATACAATAAATAAACCTAACGGAGAAAACAATATAAATAGTATCGCCAAAAACAACCCACAATATATAGAATCACAAGAGTGGGCAAAATCATTTTTAGCACAACTAGGAGGATGACATGGATATTAAAATAACAAATGAAAAAACCCTGTATCAAATATCTAAAATGGTTGAAACAAAACCATTAGGTGATATAAAAAGAAGGTACCTTAAAACAGGAGATATAAAACAAAATGAAGTATTTTGTATGCAAATAATACCAAATATTTATATATATGGTGTTGTACTTGAAGAGGAAATTGTAACAAAAAGAGATATCTTATTTATTACCGGTTCATCTGTCGTAGTATTCTTTGATATTTTTAGTGAAGGAATAAATATTGATAAATTCAATGAATCAAAAAAGAAGATATTAATTCCTCCAAAAATAACTGACTTTTATGATTATAAAATTGGTGAAATCATTCCCTTAAATATATATATTGATTCCCCCTGTACATACGCATTTCAAAAATTGAAGAATGATCCAAAGACAAAACGTGGTGTTTTACAGGGACCATACTTGGATTCTGCTGGAGAACCAATACATAAGTTATTTATAAGGTGGCGTACAAACTATGTGAATGCTCATTTTCTTACGACACAGTTTGGTATATGGCATAAAATATTTAAATCGATTACAGATACTAGAGAGTACTTTATTGTTGATGGAGTTGATAAAAGCCAGGAATTTTGTAATCATCTAGCTACATTTAGTACTGTACGTAAAGAAAAAGTAGGAAAGAGTTTTATAAAGGTAAATACAGAAGAAGATTTTATAACACTTACTTTTGATGTGGGACATGATACCGTAATGGAAGTAGGAAACAAAATGGAAGAAATTAATAGTAGTGCTTATATGAATGGATATAATTGGGAAATATTTATAGATTATTATTTTACTAAACATGATCCTAAGGTACTTGAGGAAATAAGTACTGATAGTGAATCAGGGATGTATGTTGCTATGTATCCAACAAATGATGTAAATCGTAAAAAAGCTAATAAATTAAGACGAGTAATGAATAAATTAATAAAAGAAAAAACAGAGTTATATCGTATTGTTAAAGAAGAAGATATAAACTGGGAGTAGGAGAATATTATGTTTTTTAAAAAGAAAGTAAAAGAAGATTGGATTGCATACATAGATGAAATAGCAGATAAACCATTATCAGTACGAGTAAATCGTGCAAAAAAGGGAGAAAAGTATAAACATACATTATATGTTATTGTTCACTATGATTATAGTGAACAAACACCCTTTCCAGATAAAGAGTTTTTAAATAATGTTGCAAGTATAGAAGATATGGTAGATGCAAAGATTCAAGGTAGTGATGTTGAATTTATAGGAAGTGCAACATTTGGAGGAAATGTTAATTTAATATATGTTACAAACAAGGATATTGACTGGAATACATTATTAGATATGGATCAATATGAACGACTTAGTGTAGGTAAGTATCCAAATGATAACATGGGGTATTTTAAAAACATATTATATCCAGGATAAATAATGTAGTGGAAGAGAAACACAAAAGTGCTTCTCTTTGTTTTTTGATAAATATGTGTGAAATTATCAATGATTATTATTATGTTATATTGTATAATGGTATAGATTATGTAACATTGATGTTGTTTTAAAGGATAGGGGACTAAGTTAATGAAAAGATATAAAGTTTAAAAATATGATACAAAGTATCGTGATGATAAAGGCGTATATTATAAAAATGACTGGACATCTTATTGTGATATCGGTAAGAAGTATGATAAAAAGGTACTAACCACATATGAGTATTTAGAAGTGGAAAATCATTATATTGATTTTATAGTATCTTTGTGCAATGAACGTAACATAAAAAAATATAAGCTTACGAACATTGAAAACTCTTTTGATAAAACATATATTATAAAGCTTCTGGGTGAATATGGGTTAAGATTAACTAATAAAGAAGAGATATTATTTGACTTACTAGAAGAACAATTGTTGATAGAATGTACAGATTTGAAGAGTATTATAATTCTTTTGATAAGAGATTGTTTTTGGTGTGAAGTGGTTGATATTGACAATAATATTAAATTTAATATGGGATATGATTTGTACATGAATGTTGAATCTACAAGTGACCTGGAATCTATTTTAGACATCGCAAACAAAAATAAATTATTTGTAGAAGAACGCTGATATATGAACAAACCCCACATTAATTGTTGTTTTGAAAAAGCAAAATGACCTTAAATTAGATACAAGATGGTATGGAGGGTTTTAAATATGGAGAGTTTTTATAATTTATCAGTTGATGTTAGTGAAAGATACATGGTAATAATTAGTATTTTTGATGAATGTAAAGTTAGTAGTTTTTGTAAATATTGTGGTCGCATTTCTACAGATTTGAAATACCCACTAAAAGTAATGGTTGACAGTGCCAAAAGAAAGGAGCCTGATTTCATGCTTTGTGGTGCTAAACCATTAAGGATTGTATCAAAAAGAGTTGTAGACTTTTTGGAAAATGAAGGTTGTAACTTCAACAAACAAGAAGTAATACTCTATGATATGAAAAAATCAAAAATAGAAGTTAAAACGCAATATTATGTAATACAGGCAAATGAAGCAAGAGAATTAGATTACGCAAAGATGAAAATTGAAGTGATAAAGTGTCAACATTGTAACAGCAAATACTATTCAAAAAACACATGGGAAATAGGAAATTATTATTTAAAGGAGAGTGGTCCGTTACCCAAGCTATTTATGACAGATAAAAAGCATGTCGTTTATATCAATAAAGATATATTAGAAAAAATAATCATCAAAAGATTTAGGAATATAAAGATAGGAAAGGGAATAGATTTTTTTAAAATTGGAGCTACATATTATAACAACAGAAACATCAAAAAGATATTTGATGAAGATACTGAAGAAAACAAATAATCAATTTATGTGGTATGTTGATTAGAATACTTTATTAGGTATGAAACGGTACTAGGAAGAGATTTTCAAAAATATACTATTGATGGACACCAGGGAGCGGTTGTAATTAATGAATTTGTAATTGAAGGTAGTCTCTATACAATTATTTTTCTAGTGAAGAAGAATATATTCAAGATATCTTACAACAAGAATAAATTGAAAATCATTTTGTCATTATGGTATAGCATATAATTAGTATACTAAAATAATTAATGGAATCAGTGCAAAATCACTTTTAGCACAACTAGGAGGATGACATGGATATTAAAATAACAAATGAAAAAAACCTGTATCAAATATCTAAAATGGTTGAAACAAAACCATTAGGTGATATAAAAAGAAGGTACCTTAAAACAGGAGATATAAAACAAAATGAAGTATTTTGTATGCAAATAATACCAAATATTTATATATATGGTGTTGTACTTGAAGAGGAAATTGTAACAAAAAGAGATATCTTATTTATTACCGGTTCATCTGTCGTAGTATTCTTTGATATTTTTAGTGAAGGAATAAATATTGATAAATTCAATCAAGCAAAAAAGAATATATTATTTCCACCTAAAGTTACTGACTTTTGTGATTATAAAATTGGTGAAATCATTCCTTTAAACATATATATTAATTCCCCATGTACATACGCATTTCGTGACTTTTATAATGAACCAGTTGAAAAGCGTGGTACTTTTAAGGGACCTTATATGAATGCTGCTGGAGAACCAATACGTAAATTATTTATAAAATGGCGAACAAACTATGTAAGTAGAAATACTTTTACGACAAGGTTGGGTATATTGGGTGGAATATTTAAATCGATTACAAATACTAGAGAGTACTTTATTGTTGATGGAGTTGATAAAAGCCAGGAATTTTGTGATCATCTAGCAACATTTAGTACTGTATATAAAGAAAAAGTAGGAAAGACTTTTATAAAGATAAATACAGAAGAGGATTTTATAACACTTACTTTTAATATAGGACATGATACCGTAATGGAAGTAGGAAATAAAATGGAAGAAATTAATAGTAGTGCTTATATGAATGGATATAATTGGGAAATATTTATAGATTATTATTTTACTAAACATGATCCTAAGGTACTTGAGGAAATAAGTACTGATAGTGAATCAGGGATGTATGTTGCTATGTATCCAACAAATGATGTAAATCGTAAAAAAGCTAATAAATTAAGACGAGTAATGAATAAATTAATAAAAGAAAAAACAGAGTTATATCGTATTGTTAAAGAAGAAGATATAAACTGGGAGTAAGGAAATATTATTTTAAAAGGGGAAAATATGAGTATTTATATATTGTTTGTAATTCAATTATTTTCTATTGGGATGACGGTTATTCAAGGTATCCATACATCGTCAGTAATGGAGTATTCAATAATCACAGCACTTATAAGTGTGGCTATGGTTTATGGAATGTTTGTTGGTATTTATTCATCATTTTTATATGTAAAGGAAAAGGGGAGTACAGGAATAGTAATAGCTTTTATTACTATCCCTATACGTATATGGCTTGCTATAATCCTAGCATACCCATTAATGGTATTGCAGCTTTTATATCTATTTACTGGAAATCGTATGATTCCCAATAGCATAATTAAAATGTGGAAGTTACCAAAAAGAGTAAATCAATACACTGATGAAGATACGCTTAAATTTTATAATCGCTTTGTAAATAGAATGGTTATCACAGGATGTTTTATGACAGTAGTGGTATTTGTGGGGATACTTTTTAGTACCTTATTAGGACTATATGTATCATCAATTCTTGCAGTGATAGTTATTGTTGTAACATGTATCTTAGCCTTTGTTGGTTATATAGTTCTTAATCGTATATTACTTGGAACTGTTGCCAATGATGCAGCGGACTATTTATTTTCTACATGCAATAGTAAGTCGCTGTTGTTGATGTATGAAAAGCTACATCAGCAGTATCCTATGAATATTAATTTTTCAGCACTATACTACAATATGCTTAGGATTGATAATACAGATGAATATGTTATTCGTGAAATACTTGATAAACATTATAAAGATGCAAAAATGATTGAATATCAAAAACTACAAGCAGTTATTTTAAATGATAAACAACAAATGTTGGAGTTGAATATCAAGGATATAGAGAGTTTAAAAAAGCATAATAAAAATAATGACTATACAGCAAATATAAATCAATTACAAATGGAAATATTGTTCTATCAAGAAAAATATCATGAAGTATTGGAATATGCTAGAAATATACAGGTCGATGAATTGTATTGGAAGGTAAAGATGTCATTAATTGTTGGAGAAACTTTTCAAAGTATAAATGAGTATCATTATGCAAAAGAGCATTTTCAATATGTTGTAAGTAGCGGAGGATATTTACGTATTGTTGTTGAAGCGAGAGAACATTTACAAGAAATACAGAAATATTTATAGGAGTGGGTATGATACAAAAAGATATAAATGAATTCAAATATAAAAGAAATAAAATTAAATACATAATTATAATTGTAACTGTTTTACTTATTTCTATTATACAAATTCTACCACTACATGATGTAGTTATCATGATTTGTGATGTTTTATTAATTCTAGTTTCAATATTAGTGTTCAATATGCAAGAGGTAAATCTTTGTGATTCTTACACTAAAGATTACATGGATGAGTGTAATACATTAGCAGTTTATGGTTTTTTTAGTGAGTTAGTTCGAACATATCCTAGTAGACCAAGTGTGGTATGTGGGTATATGCACGCTTTATTTCTTAATGATAAAGTTAGTGAAATGGAAGCAGCAATAATAAAGTATAACAAGTCTTATGCTCGAAGATATGAATATAAACGTATGAAGTCAAAGGTTGGAGACAATCAGTCTAGAGAAGATGCCTTTTTATACTTATATCACAAAGACAAAGCATTGCTTAGAAAAAGATATGAGAAAAATGATTCTAAAGAGATAGATTACTACCTAGATAAACTTGAAGTAGAGTATGCACTATTTTATAATGATTATAAAATGGGGTTTGATTTATTAGAACGAATGTCACCCATTAGCAGATTCCAAAATGTAATTTGTGCATATTATAAAGCCATATGTCTAGTTGGATTACAACGTGAAAGCGAAGTAACAGAACAATTACAGTATATAATTGATAACGGTAATACGATGTATCAAGTTCAATATGCAATGGAATTACTTGAAAATATGTAGTAGGAGAATCTAGTTATTATATTTTTATATCAATAGAGTTAAATTATAATTTATATAAAACGAAGAACACAACTCGTATCAAAATATCTTTTTGTAATTTGTTTTAATTGTATCATGTATTGTATTAAAACTAATGAAATGGATAGCTAACTTAGTAGATGTTTTTGTGATGCTTTTATATAGAAAAAAGTTTCTAGAAAAACAAAAATGATTGAACAATCTCAAAGTGTGTATCGGATTGTTGAAAAGGGTACAAACAAAAATCTTAAAAAAGGTTACTATTATTACTTAGATAATCTACATAAAGATCATATTGAAGTGTATGATAGTTACGGTGAATGTAAACATGTGTTAAATTTAGACGGGAGTAAAAATGTGGAGAAAAGCAGACTTGCAAAAGGAAGGACGATTAAAGTTA
Source organism: uncultured Erysipelotrichales bacterium (assembly GCA_964369175.1). Taxonomy (GTDB): domain Bacteria; phylum Bacillota_I; class Bacilli_A; order Erysipelotrichales; family Coprobacillaceae; genus Tannockella. The sequence goes on from CAYJEM010000010.1 coordinate 17,790, forward strand.
AATGATTTGTATAACAAAGGAAATATTATTAAAGAATATTAAAAGCGAAGATTATGAAATAGTAGAGGATATGGAAGATAGTATTTATAAAATTAATATAATTTGTGATGAAATAAAACCATCTAATGAACATAAATCACCATATAGAATAGTAGAAATATATAAATACTTACATACCTTATATGTATATTGTTCAAGTTATGATGCTGATACTTGGCTGTATTTGGAAAAATACAATCACTTGCCAACACAAGAGCACGTAACACCAAAGCAACTAAATCATGTTCATGTACTAAACAAGTTTGAAGCAATATTTTTTCACTATAAAAATATTGTTGATGTAAATGATGAAATTAATCTTTCTTTTTTCCAAAATACTTCAAATTCATTAGCTTCATTTGAAAAAAAAGCAACGCATTACTCGACAATTTTCATGTATTTACTTAGCTCGTATAGTGAATATTACAAGCTAAGTAATTTAAAGATGGATATAGAAGATTTCTTAAATAAATTTGATGAAGAGGTACAACATGAAACGAAGAACGAAAAGTACAAAACGTAGAATATTAGAAATTGATGAATATGATATAAACGGGAATAAAATATACGAAAAAGATTCTTTTGGCTATGAAAATTGGTATGAATATAATGATGAAAACAACGTAGTTTATTTTGTTAATTCAAGTGATTTCAAAAAATGGTATACATATGATGTACATGGTAATGTGATTCAAATAAAAGATTCTAATGGATATATGCAGTTGTATAAATATGACAAAAATAATAATGTAATATATTACTATGACAATGATCCACGTGCAAAATGGTATAAGTATGATGAAAATAATAATTTAATAAGTTATAAAGATTCATATAATGATGAAAAAACATATGTATATGATAAAAATAACAATATAATAGAATATACAAGTACAGATGAAGAAGGTTATTCTAAAGAGTATGATGAAAAAGGGAATTTAACTGAATACAGTACACCTAATGGATATATAAAAAGATATAAGTATAATGAAAATAATTGTGTAATACATACAAAAGATACAATAGGTATTGAAAAATGGTATGAATATGATATAAATAATAACCTAGTTTATACTATAAGTAATGATGGAATGAAACATTGGTACCAATATGATGTAAATGGTAATTTATTACATGTAAAAGATATGGATGGTTATGAACAATGGTATGTGTACGATAAAAAAGGAAGAAAAGAACATTATAAGAATTCATTAGGAGTTGAATATTTTTATGAATATGTTGAACATGAATAGAAAAATAATTTTAGTTAATAGTGAAAAATATTAAGTAACAATATGTGACTTTGCATATTGTTACTTTTATAATTAAATGACTATCATGACACTATATGCTACAATTGTATAGGTTATCTAACATTGATACTGATGAAGTTATATATGTGGGGATTACAAAACAATCTATAGAAAAAAGACAAAAACAGCACCTAAAAGCTGGAAATGATTTTCGTGATATGCAAACGGAATACGAAAATTTAACACGTCATGAAGCCCGTGCACTGGAACAACACTTCATTGAAAAATATGATACAATAAATAAACCAGGAGGAAAAAACAATATAAATAGTATTGCCAAAAACAACCCACAATACATAGAATCACAAGAGTGGGCAAAATCATTTTTAGCACAACTAGGAGGATGACATGGATATTAAAATAACAAATGAAAAAACCCTGTATCAAATATCTAAAATGGTTGAAACAAAACCATTAGGTGATATAAAAAGAAGGTACCTTAAAACAGGAGATATAAAACAAAATGAAGTATTTTGTATGCAAATAATACCAAATATTTATATATATGGTGTTGTACTTGAAGAGGAAATTGTAACAAAAAGAGATATCTTATTTATTACCGGTTCATCTGTCGTAGTATTCTTTGATATTTTTAGTGAATGAATAAATATTGAAAAATTTAATAATGCAAAGAAGAATATACTATTTAAACCGAACATTACTGATTTATATGCTTTTAAAATTGGTGAAATCATTCCTTTAAACATATATATTGATTTCCCATGTACATACGCGTTTCAAAAAATGAAGAATGATCCAAAGACAAATCGTGGTGTTTTAAAGGGGCCTTATTTAAACTCTGCTGGAGAGCCGATACGTAAATTATTTGTAAAATGGCGAGTAGATTATGTAAGTTCACATTCACTTTTAACACAGTTTGGTATATGGCAAAGAATATTTAGATCGATTACAAATACTAGAGAATACTTTATTGTTGATGGAGTTGATAAAAGCCAGGAATTTTGTGATCACCTAGCTACATTTAGTACTGTATATAAAGAAAAAGTAGGAAAGACTTTTATAAAGATAAATACAGAAGAGGATTTTATAACACTTACTTTTAATATAGGACATGATACCGTAATGGAAGTAGGAAATAAAATGGAAGAAATTAATAGTAGTGCTTATATGAATGGATATAATTGGGAAATATTTATAGATTATTATTTTACTAAACATGATCCTAAGGTACTTGAGGAAATAAGTACTGATAGTGAATCAGGGATGTATGTTGCTATGTATCCAACAAATGATGTAAATCGTAAAAAAGCTAATAAATTAAGACGAGTAATGAATAAATTAATAAAAGAAAAAACAGAGTTATATCGTATTGTTAAAGAAGAAGATATAAACTGGGAGTAGGAGAATATTCTTATTTTTTAGAAAACTTATACAAAAATGTATAAATTTACTTGATTTAAGTAATTGTTTTATATAGCTTACATGAAACATATATTGCTACTTTTTGTATATACATCAAAACTATTGAACAATTGTATTCTTTGTAGTATCATAAATTTAATTGATGATGAGGGAGGAATTATTGGTGAATAGTGAAGAAATTGCAAAACTTGCTAAAGTTTCAAGAAGTACTGTATCTAGGGTAATTAATAATTATCCAAATGTTCCTCAAAAGACAAGGGAAAAAGTACAAAAGGTAATTGATGAATATGGCTATAAACCAAATGCATCAGCAAGAATTCTTGCTGGAAAAGCAAATAATATTATTGGTATATTTGTTGCTGATATTGATAAAAATAATACAAATTCGAAATGGATAGGGATTAAATCCCCATATAATATGGAACTTGTTGTTAATGTTATTGAAAGATGTAAACAAGAGGGATATTTAACACTTGTTGATGTTATTAGTAATGTAAATGAATGTAAGAGTATTGAACATTATTTTAGTGATCGAATGATTCATGGTGGTATTTTTGTAGGGTTTCCTTATCGTACAAAACAAATTGAAGAACTTGCATTAAAACAAAATAATATTGTTTTAGTTGACCAAGTAACAGATGAAGATGATCAAGACAATCATTTTAAAATTGTAAATGCTAATAATGAAAAAGGTGGATATATGTCCACAAAGTATTTACTAGATAAAGGGCACCGTGATATTGTACATATCGCTGGAGATGATCGTCTATCATCAATTGAACGTCAAGCAGGATATAAAAAAGCAATGGATGAAGCAGGCATACCTGAAAGTAAACAACTAGTTATTCAAGGGCACTACCGTGAAGAAATCGCCTATAGTAAAACAATCGAGTTATTAAAATTATATAAACCAACTGCAATGTTTGTTGCCAATGATATTATGGCCTTAGGTGTTGTTAGAGCTATTGAAGACAGTGGATTACATGTACCAGGTGATATATCAATTATTGGATACGACAATCTTGAACAAGCAGAATGGTTAAAACTTCATTTAACGACAGTGTCAGTTAATTTAAAAGATGTGTCTAAAAAATGTGTATCATTATTATTAGATAATAATGATTTACGTCATGTAACATGTGACTTGAAAATTATAGAACGTGATACCGTTAAAGCGATATAAACAGTGGAAACACTGTTTTTATTTTATGAAAAAGATACGCTATAATAGAAAACTATAGTATAGTATTACTATACTATATAAAGAATCGAGGAAGATATATGTTAGATACTATTAAAAATAATATTATTGTTTCATGTCAAGCATTAGAAGATGAACCATTACATTCAAGTTTTATCATGTCAAAGATGGCCTTAGCAGCATATACTGGTGGTGCCAAGGGAATCCGTGCAAACAGCGTTAGTGATATTCATGAAATTAAAAAAGAGGTAAACTTACCAATAATTGGTATCATTAAAAAAAATTACGAAGGATATAATGTTTATATTACTGCAACAATGGATGAAGTGGATGCATTAGTAGAAGAAGGTGTTGATATTATTGCGATGGATGCAACAAAACAAATACGTCCAGGAGATATTTCTTTAGAAACATTCTTTAGAGAAGTAAAAGAAAAATATCCTAGTCAAAAGTTTATGGCTGATTGTTCTAGTGTTGAAGAAGCATTATTTGCTGCAAGTATCGGTTTTGACTATGTTGGGACAACCCTTGTTGGATATACTGATTATACAAGAGGAACAAAAATTGAAGCTGATGATTTTAAAATCATTCGTGATATTTTAGATAATACAAACACACCAGTTATTGCTGAAGGAAATATCGATACGCCACAAAAGGTAAAACGAGTTTTAGAACTTGGGTGTTATAGTGTTGTTGTTGGTAGCATTATTACAAGACCACAAGTTATTACAAAACGTTTTGTAGATGAACTAAATAAATAATGAGAATCGTAATGATTCTCATTTTTGTTAGTAGTATGTAACACTATTTTCATTAATTATGCTTGGTAATGTATCTTGATTAATTTGTTCATATAAGATATTTGATGCAGCTATTGAGGTATTTCCATCTTCAATAATGAAATTAGATATTTGGTAAAAAGGAACACCTACTTGATTTTTAAATGATTGGATTTCTAATATAAGATTTTCAACTGTAGCTTCACCATGAATTCGTATAAAGATTGAACCATGTTCTTTAGAAAATTCAACTGCATTATATGATTTAGAAGTATCAAGTATGCTTGTATCTAATCCATAGGGTACATATTTTTTATTTTCAATAGTACCTTCAATGTATTGATAATTATAATTTTTTAAATTGGTCATTATAAGGTCATTATATTCTTTACTTAAAATTGTTGTAATGTTTTCTTGGTTTTCAATAGCACTAGAATAATTATCAAATATTTCATTGTCAAATTGATAATATATAATTTGTAAGTTATGATAGTTATCTTTGCCTAGCGCAGTTCCTTCAAAACTGCTCGTTTTAAAGTTATAGTAGATATCTTGAATTTCAAGTTCTAACTCAGGATACTTTTGATCAATGTATGTTTGCATATGATTTTTTGCAAGAAAGGTAGAAATTGGATTTGAAAAGAATGCGTTGTATCCGAGTAAAACAATTGAATACATGATAAATGATAATACAATATAAGCAATACGTTGACTAGTTTTTTTGTTTTCTAAAGCATTGTATAATAATGTAGTTGCTAAAACAGACATTAAGTAAATAAGAAATGGAATTAATGCATTAAATATCGGACCAAGAAATAGTTCATATACATCGTATCCTTTTATCGTGAAAATGATTATTAAAAAATGAACAATATATAGTGAGATAAACCATTCAATAAATAAGCGAGTAGTATGTCCTTTAACAATCATATAGTGGGTAATCCCTAAAATGAAAGATGTAATGATTGTAAGCTGTAGATTTTGAAAAACACCAATTATAAGTAAGCTACATATAAGTAAAATATATTGTATTTGTTTTTTCATCATAGTATTCCTCCTATCTAAAGTATACCACAATATAAAAAAAACTACATTATTGCAGTTTTTTTTGACGCTTTTGTTGATAGATAAAATATACCACATATCCACTTAGAACAATACTCGAAGTCCCAATTAAAAAATACGCAGTCATTCGTTTTTCATGCACATACTGACTTGGGGTAATATAAGGTTCAACTGCTATATGTTTACCATTTGTAGGAATAGTAAATACACTACGTTCAATGGTTTTGTTTTCCTTAATAATCGAATCACTTTCAGCTTTGTTATCCGCGCGATATGTATACTTATAACCGTTTGTATTATGGTATTCAACATAGTATACTGTACGTGTTTTTTTTACTTTTCTTCTATAATATGTTTCTTGTGTTGGATAACTTAATACCGGATAAAACTCATGGACACCTTCATCTTGATAATACGAGATATCCTTAATATTCATTATTTCGTCTATACCTAAGTACATAAAAGCTATCGCTAGTGAAAATATTAAAAAGAAAATAAAATTTTTTATATTTTTCATAAGTCACCTCGAGATTATATTATAACATAAATAAGGTATAAATTGGTTTATAATTTATGTTATAATAGAAAAGCTTAGGAGGTACATATGGAATATATAATAATTGGATTACTTATTATCATTATGGTCTTACAAATTATAATATTGTTGAATAAAAAGCATAATAATGAAAATGATGCTGTTTTAGAAGCTATTGATAAACAAAATAATCAAACAATTGATTTTATTTATAAACAAATAGAACAACAAAATCAAAGTCTAATGATGTTTCAACAACAAGCCCAAGAAAATGAAAATGCTCGGTTTATGCAGTTTGGCCGTGCTACACAAGAAAATATTCATACTCTTAGAAATACAGTTGCTACAATGAGTGATAGTATTGATAATCGTTTTGAAAATTTCCAAAAAGGTTTTGAGTTAAAAGTACAATCAATGCAAGAAAGCAATGAGCGTAAATTAGATCAAATGAAAGAAACCGTAGATGAAAAACTACAAAAAACACTTGAAGATAAAATCAATCAAAGCTTTAAACTTGTTAGTGAAAGGTTAGAACAAGTATATATTTCTTTAGGTGAAATGCAAAAATTATCAAGTGGTGTAGATGATTTAAAAAAAGTTTTATCGAATGTAAAAACAAGAGGTATTTTAGGTGAAGTGCAACTAGGAGCAATCCTTGAACAAATTTTGTCACCAAATCAGTATGATGAAAATGTCGTTACCAAAAAAGATAGTCGTGAAAGAGTGGAATATGCAATTAAATTACCTGGTAATAATGATGGTTATGTTTATTTACCAATCGATGCTAAGTTTCCATTAGATGCATATCAAAATTTATTAGATGCTTATGATACCAATGATAAAATACAAATTGATGAATGTGCAAAAATATTAACAAATCGCATTAAAGGATTTGCTAAGGATATTTCAAAAAAATATATTGATGTACCTAATACAACAGATTTTGCGATTATGTTTTTACCAATAGAAGGCTTGTATGCTGAAGTTGTTCGTCGGGGAATGATTGAAGAATTACAGTCTCTAAAGATTAATATTGCTGGACCAACTACAATGGCAGCATTGTTAAATTCGTTTCAAATGGGATTTAAAACATTAGCGATTCAAAAACATTCAAGTGAAGTGTGGGACATCCTTGAAAGTGTGAAACAAGAATTTGAAAAATTTGGTAATGCATTAGAAAGTGCTCAAAAACGCATGCGTATGGCATCCGATGAATTAGAAAACTTAGTTGGTGTTCGTACAAGACAAATGCAAAGAAAATTACAGTCAATAACAAATGAAAAAGAGTAGAACTACGGGAGGTTTACATGTTTTGTTATAATAAGGAATATATACAAATATTAAAAGAAGAATTAGTACCAGCAATGGGTTGTACTGAACCTATTGCACTTGCTTATGCTGGGGCGATAACAAAAGATACACTAGGTCTAATGCCTACAAAAGTATGTATTGAAGTTAGTGGTAACATTATTAAAAATGTAAAAAGCGTAATTGTGCCAAATACTGGTGGAAAAAAAGGGATTGAAGTTGCAGTGTTAATTGGGATTATTGCCGGAGATGTTACAAAAGGACTCGAAGTAATTAGTGAAGTTACTGATATTCAAAGAATGCAACTAGAAGAGTATATAAATGCGACAGAAGTGTCTGTTAAGCCACTTCGTAGTAAACATATCCTTGATATTAAAGTAACTATTTATAGTGGTGATCAAAGTGCAAGTGTTCGCATTGTTGAGCGTCATCAAAATGTAGTAACAATTACTAAAAATGATGAAATACTTTTACAGCACGATGAGGTCATTAGTGATACTAAAAGAACAGATCGTAGCATATTAAATGTTGAAGATATTTATACATTTGCAAGTACTGTTAATATTAATGATATAAAAGCAATTATTGAAAGACAAATAGATTATAATAGTGCAATAGCTAGTGAAGGGCTTAAAAATAATTACGGTGCTAATATTGGTAGCGTATTGTTAAATCAATTTGGTGAAGACATCAAAATACGTGCTAAAGCAGTTGCTGCTGCTGGAAGCGATGCAAGAATGTCTGGTTGTACACTGCCTGTTATTATCAATTCAGGAAGTGGGAATCAAGGAATGACGGTATCATTACCAGTTATTGAATATGCCAAGTATTTAAATATTGAAGGTGAAAAATTATACCGTGCTTTAGTTCTTGCAAATCTAATTGCCATTCATCAAAAAACAGGAATAGGTGCCCTGTCTGCATACTGCGGTGCAGTTAGTGCAGGTGTTGGAGCTGGGTGTGGTATTGCATATCTATATGATGAAGATGTAAAATGCATTGAACATACAATTGTAAATGCTGTAATGATTGTGTCAGGAATGATATGCGATGGTGCAAAACCTTCATGTGCTGCTAAAATTGCAAGTTCAGTTGATGCAGGAATTCTTGGTTATGCAATGTATAAACAAGGGCAAGAGTTTAAAGATGGAGATGGTTTAGTAGGATGTTGTGTTGAAAGTACTATTCGCAATATTGGTAGACTGTCTAGTGATGGCATGAAAGAAACTGATAAAGAAATAATAGCGATGATGACAAATGAATAATCATTTACCAACTCACTAATTTGATTAGTGAGTTTTATTGTACACTTTTATAAGAAAATCGTACAAATGTACGGGGTATTACAAATATATTCATGGTATAAAAGGGGTGTAGTTATATTGAAAGGAGAGAACACATATGAAGCAAGTAAAGAAGTTATTTACCGTATTTTTAGCTGTAATTTTTACATGTAGTGTATTATTAGTAAATGTCCAAGCATCATCATCGTATTTATATGTCAATGGTGAAAATATTTTAACAGATAGTGATGGAATAATCGAATGTGGTAGTGGTAGTGCAGTTTATGATAGTAGTACAAATTCCTTAACATTAAATAATGTTTTGATTGATACTGTTTACAATCCAAGAAGCAATGCAGCTGGGATTTATGTAGCAGGTATACCGTTACTACATATTGAAGTAGTTGGTACAAATACAATTGCATCGAGTGCATCGCAAGACTTAAAAATAGGAATATTAAGTGAAAATAGTCTTGTTATTGATGGAACTGGAAGCTTAAATATTACGACATCAACATCTTCTTTGTCTACTTTAGTTCATGCAATCGAAGCAAAAAATGATCTTACAATTTCAAATATCACATTACATTCAAATGATAAAACAACAAGTAGTTATCGTAGTAATGTAAAATCTGCATTATTTGTATCAGGGACAACTTCTCCAGTGAATAATACTATGACAATTAATAATGCTCAAATTACTGTTGATAATTATGAAAGTGCAATAGCTTTTGCTAGTGGAAGTGCATCAATTTTAAATTCTACAATGAAAGCTACTAATGCAAGTCGTGGTATTGATGGCGATGGTATCGATGTTACCTTAAATAATAGCAACTTTAGTGTAACGGCATCAGGTTATAATAGTGGTGGTATATTTAGTGATACATTAGATGTCGATGATTCTACAGTATCAATAATTGATAATGGTATTGTTGAAGGAAACGGGATATTTACAGATGGACAGATGACTTTTACAAATTCTGTTATCAATAGTAATAGTTACTATCCAGCATTGTTTAGTTACTCAGACATCCTGATTGAAGATAGTGAAGTTAATGCAACATCTAGTGATGATAGTGCGATATTTACTCCTAATGAACTTTTTATAAAAGGAGATTCAAAAGTAAAAACGAATGGATTTTATCCAGGAATATTTGTAAATGGATTAACTGTTGCAGGCGGAAGCGTTGAAGCAACATCTAGTGATGATATTGCAATCTTTACAAGAGGATTTATTAATATAACTGGTGGTAGCATAAGTGCTAGTGGTGTAAATCATGCTATAGCAGTACAAAGCAATGAAGGTCAAGCATTATCAAAATTTAGTATTGATAGTAGCTACCAGAATACATCAAATGCTACTCTTCGTTCTTCAACTGATGGAAATCTAGCTTATTATGTTGATGAATTTTCTAATCCAGTACCAACTCTACAATTACAATTTGTTGAGGCAAACTATGATGCAGTAAATTCTGCCATATCAAATATTCCTACTGATTTAAGCCAATACACAACTAAAAGTGTAGAACCGTTAATTAATGCAAAAAATGCTGTTATTTATTCAAAAGGGATTAGTGAACAAGCCATCGTTGATGCTTATGCAACATCAATAAACAATGCACTTAAAGCACTTGATTATAAAGAGGCTGATTATAGTAATGTAGATGCTTTACTTGCAAGTATTCCTAGTGATTTATCACAGTATAAAAAACAAAGTGTTGATGCCTTACTTATCATAAAAGATGCAGTAGTACGTGGTAAAAAGATTAATGAACAAGCAGTTGTAGATAAATACGCAAATGATCTTGAGATGGCACTTAATAACTTAAAAGCAAATGAAAAACAATTACAAAATATTAGTTTTCCAGAATTAAATATCTATCGAAATTTAAGTGATAAAACTTTCACTTATGTCCCTCTAGGTGCAAATACAACAGTGGAGTATACAAGTAGTAATCCAAAAGTTGCAACAGTATCAAGTGATGGAAAAGTAACAATGGTAGGGGCTGGAACAGCAATTATTCATGCAAGAGCTCTAGGTGATGATAATTATTATGAGGGATTTGCCTTATATATGGTTTCTGTAAATGCAGTAATTGAATCAACAAACAAAGATTATACAATATATTTTGATGCTTATAATGATTACTTAGATAGTATTGAAATTAATGGTAACAAATTAACAATTTTACCAACTGGAAAATTAACAGATACAATAACCGGAACTGTAATTGGTGAAATGTTTGAAGGAAGTATTGGGGTAACACTATATAGTGATTATTTAGCGTCGATGCCTGCAGGTGATATAATTGTACAAATACATACGAATACAAATTATAATTTTGTAGAACAGGTTACATTAACAATTCCAAAGGAACCAGCAATTATTTTACCAGAGCCAGAAGTTGTTTTACCAACTAAAGTACCGATTACTAGTGATAATACAAATATTGTATTATATACAAGCTTACTGCTAGCTACAGCTACATTTATAACAATTACATGTTTAAAAGGTAACAGACAATCAAATAAATAATGAAGTAGGCAAATTGGAGTAGTTCCTATAATTTGATATTCAAATTTATAGAATACTCTATAATGCCTGCTTTTTTAATTATATTATTATTCATGGGTAGCTTTGACATGCTATACTATTTATAGGTATTTGAATTAGGGGGATATAGTATGTTAAGCTATAAATTCAAAAGAAATCTAATTATTTTATTATTGATATATATATGTTTTACAATATTTCGATATTGTGATATGTATATTCCATATACATATCGATACATTGTTTCCTTTGTAAGTATCTTACAATTTGTATTTTATATTGGTCTGTTTACAGCTTGGGGTGTTTCAATATATCGTAGAATTTTAATGCGTTATACAAGAACATACCTCATTTTATTTGCAAGTTTGTGTGCATTTTGGATTTTAGTACGCGATATTAAATGGAATGCATTTATCCATATGCAATTTGAAACTAGAATTTTATGGTATCTATTTTACGTACCAATTATACTATTACCAATTATTGGTTTATATATATTTTTATCAATTAATCAAGATGATCACTATCAGCCAAAGAATATACAATATGTATTGTTGATACCGGCAACATTATTAATCCTCCTAGTAATGACTAATGAAATTCATCAATTTGTATTTATCTTAGAGATTATTGAAAATAGACCTGATCCATATTATACATATAACATCGGTTATTATATAATATGTGTATTTCTTTTAATAATTGTCTTTTTTGCTATTAATGATGCATTTAAAAAATGGCGTAAAATTAATCGTACTAGTATTTCAAGATTTCCAGTTTATGTAGTACTGTTTGCATTAATATATATACTAATATATGCATTGTTTCAACTTTATATTGGCCGCTTTTTAGATGTTACTTCATTTATTTGTTTATCATGTATTTTATTTTGGGAAAGCTGTATTCAATCTGGACTAATTCGTTCTAATCAAAATCATCGTTTGTTTTATAAAAACTCGAGTATTGATACCCAAATATTAGATTATTATGGTAAACCACAGATTATGGCATACGATTCAACAGAGATTACTAATATCCAATTTTCTATGTTAAAGAATTCATATAAAATTAAACAAGAAAATATAGTTACTACAATGCAAAAAATAAAAAATGGTTATGTAGTATGGAAAAATGATATTTCTAGGGTTATTGAACTTAATAATGAATTAGAGAAGTTACATGATGAATTATATGGAGAAGTTTTATTTTTAGAAGAAGAAAAGAAAATCAAAGAAGAGCGTGCCCGCATCAAAAAACTAAATACAATATATAATATGATTAGTGATGAAGTATTACCACATGTAGAAAAAATTGAAAAACGAGTTAAATTACATAATGATAGCACACCACAAAATTCTATCCATCTACTAAAAGAAATCGGATTAATTTCTTGTTACATTAAACGTAAAACAAATATATTACTACAAATGAACAATAATATTGTAGTAACAAATGATGATATGTATAGTTGCTACAAAGAATCATTCCATGGTTTATCACAGTTTTATGTGGATTGTAATATAAACTATAATCCTCCAGATACTTCAACAGCAATCCATCTATTGCTATTTGATATCTTTGAGATTGTACTAGAATATTTTAATTTTACAATAAGTAGTATTTATATAAATTGCTTTGGAGATAGTAAATTTATTCGTTATAGCATTTTTGTTTTAGCTACGCATATTGATGTAGAAACTTTGTATGAGTGTTTACAAATTAAAAACATTGATATGGTAAAAGCCAAAGTAACAATTAGTGATGATGATGATCATTATGCAATTGTAATCTTAATCCCATGTCAGGGAGGGAACAACAATGATTAGTACAAATTGTAGTATGGATAGTCGTAGTATTGTTATTGCTTTAATGACGATTGCTTTGTTTGTTGTTGTTATTACATTATTTTTAAACTTCCAATATCCTAAACGGAAAATACATATTACAATCAATAGTATTGTTTTATTTAGTGTTGTTGCTAACTTAGCAATGTTACAAGAAATTAATATTTTAGTAGAATTAACGATGGTTGATGATTTGTCGTTGGTATCTTCAAATATAGGGTGGTTACCTTGTTACATTCATGGTATATTTGCAGTCGTTGTAATTGGTTATGGGATATATGAATTTACGTCTTATTTAAAATATGCAAATAACGATATATCAATTATTTCATCAAAAGAAGCAGTTGATTATCTACCGGTTGGACTCGCATTTTTTGATTATAATGGGTTTCTATATTTAAGTAATCATACGATGCATTATCTAAGTAGAAGTTTGTTTAGTAAAGATTTACAAAATGGACTAGAGATGATACGTGATATAGATGAAAAATTACTTAATAATGGATGTGTGATTACTGGTATAAAACCTGCATTTCTTTTAGATGATAATCGTGTATGGCAATTTACAATTGGTTTCGTTACAATAAATGATCAAATATTCTATAAGTTACAAGCAGATGAAATTAGTGATATATACCACCTATCAGATGATATTCGCAGGGCAAACATTTCTTTAAATAAAGAACGTATACATTTATATGAACATATGAAAAATATCAATAAATATATTTCAGAAGAAGAAACTTTAAAAATGAAAATGATGGTTCATGATGACTTTGGTGAAATGATTGCCATGAGTGCACTTGCGTGCAGTCATTTTGAAGACACTGACAAAGTAAGTAGTACGATAAAAGATTGGGGTAAACTATGTAGAAAAATGCATATGTTGTTATCTTTTGAAGAGGAAGAAAAACATACAATTGAAAACTTATATTTAATTGCTAAAAAACTAAACTGTGTAATAACTTTTGATGGAAAATTACCAGATAATAAAGATACGAGCAGTATTATTATCCACGCTATTTATGAAATGATGAAAAATGCAGTTTATCATGCGGGCGTACATACTACCGAAGTAGTCATTATTTATGAAAATGATAATATTGTTGTTTGTATTAAAAATATAAATACTTTATTTATTGATATGATAATTGAAGGTGGTGGATTAAAAAATATTCGTAGTCAAGTAGAAATGTATGATGGGAAAATGAAAACAAGATGTGATAGTTATGTTACTTTATCTTTATATTTACCAAATAAGGGGGGAATAGGGAATGTATAATGTATTAATAGTAGATGATCAAAAAAGTTCACGTGAATTAATGAAATATGTTGTATCTGAAAGTGAGGATTTTACGGTAGTTGGTTCAATTGATGATGCTGCTTTAACACTTGAATTTTGTAAGTTTAATAAAGTTGATTTGATCCTTATGGATATTCATACTGCTGGCAGGGAAAATGGAATTGATAATGCTGCCATTATAAAACAAAAGAAACCATTAATAAAAGTAATTATTGTTACTTTCATGGTTCAAGTCAATCATCTAGAAAAAGCAAAAGCTTGTGGCTGTGAAGGATTTTGGTATAAAGATCATAGTACTACAAAATTGCTAGAAGTAATGGATAAGGTAATGAGTGGAGAAAAAATTTACCCTGATACACTTCCAGTTATTAGTATTGGACTTGCTAAAACAACTGATTTTACTAAGCAAGAATTAGAAGTTTTACGATTGAAGGTTAACGGATATTCACATAAAGAGATATGTGATAATTTATGTATAACAAGAAGTACATTGAATTATCATATTGCTAATCTTAAAGGAAAAACAGGATATGATAATATTTTAAAGCTTGCCATTGATGTCTCTATGAAAAAATTTATTATTGCTGACGTTGAATTACTTACTAATAATATAAAATAAAAAACATTGATTATATCAACCATATTTAAAAACACTGTACATT
Source organism: uncultured Erysipelotrichales bacterium (assembly GCA_964369175.1). Lineage (GTDB taxonomy): Bacteria > Bacillota_I > Bacilli_A > Erysipelotrichales > Coprobacillaceae > Tannockella. The sequence goes on from CAYJEM010000010.1 coordinate 33,059, forward strand.
TGTACGGTGTTTTTTTATATATCATAAACTATAATAATGTTGAAAAAAGAAGTTGTGTCTTTCATTCTAGAATGTGTGTGTATATGTTTTGTCGCTAAAGGAGGGTGGGTACTTAATGAATACAATTATGTTATGTATACGTTATGGATTACTTGTGGATGCGTTAGAAAAATATATTTATAAGTTGGATTCAGACTATAAAATTGTCCAAGAAACAAATATGAATTTATTCTATAACAGCGTATATTTATACAATCCCTCAATAATCTTATTAGAAGTGAATTTGAATGTTCCATATACAGTTGAGCTATGGCAAGAACGTATTAAATTCGTTAAAAGTAATCTACCAAGTTGTAAAATAGCAGTAATCATTGATGATGATAACTGCCATGAAGTGGTTGAGGATATAAAACTACTTAAAAAAAATGGAGAAATAGATGGTTTTTTCTATGCTAGTTCAGGTTTGAAGTATATGGTTGATGCGTTAGAAAGTCTATAAAATTAAGGAAGGAGCATATGATATTAAATGCTTGTAAGGTATAAATATCATATAAAATTAGTTATGAAAAAGTTAATAGGAATTTTATTTGCAGTAATGATGTTAGTTGGATGTAGTTCTGGTGGTACTTTATACGATACAGGGGTAATTAGTACTGAAGTACCAAATGGATGGAAAGGATTTCATGGTGCTGATGTATTTGGTGATTACGAAGGGGAACCAGGCGATCCAACGGTTATCCAAGTAGGTAAAGGTTCAGAAGAAATGTTAGATGTATTTAATGAACCATATGTGATGTTACAAGTACATGAAGATCCTAATCAAACATATAAAATCTATGAAAATATGTTAGATGATCCAGAAGCAATAACAGAGGTTAAAATTGGTGAAAGAACTTGGAGTGGGTTCCGTGGAACAAGTTTAGGTTATGATATTACACAATTACTTGTAAGAGAGGGTGATAATGCATTATTTGTTCAAATTACAAGTAAAGATGGTTCAATTACAATAGATACACCAGAAGTAAAGACAATTATTGAAAAATTTACAGTTAAATAAAGGAGAATAGAAAATGGATACAATAAAACCAGCAGGGAGTGGCTTCTTGAAAGTCACAGGTATATTAATGATTGTAACAGGTCCAATCTCAATTATATTAGGTTTAATTACATTTATGGGAATATCATTTCTAGTAGAACTTGCAAGTTCGTTAGCACAAATGAACGGAACAACAGTTAGTCAAGAATTAGCACAACAAGGATTATCGTTATCATTACTATATGTCTCAGTGGCACTGATTACGATTGGTGGAATTGTTCAACTTGTAAGTGGCATAATTGGTGTGAAAAATGCAAATAAACCAGAAAAAGCAGCGTTGTGTAAAAAAGCCGGAATTGTGGTTATTATAATGTTAGTATTAGGAAATGTACTTTCCGTTGTATCAGGTGGCGGACTACAAATAGTCAGTTTACTTATTGGGTTAATTATTCCGGGATTATTTATATACGGTGCAATGAAGAACGGTCGATAAGTTAGATAAATATAAAAACGATACATAAGTGTATATTCAATTAAATAGTTTATATAAAAAGTTAAATTTCATGCTACAATAATGTAGGATGGAATTTTCTTTTTCATTAAAAATAACATTTGTATTCCTTAGTTATTTACTAGGAGATAGTAACGTGATATAATCTTCCTGAGGTGGTAGTATGAAAAGAAAAGCAATGATTGGTTTACTTTGTTTTATTCCAACGATACTTATTCCATTTGTTCATCATTATTATGTACAAATATTGAATAGTTATGTTGGGTACTTAGGTGTTGTGGATTATTTTATGGGACAAGTAATATTATTTTTACTTATACCTATGTTATTTTATTTCATTCACATTGTTGTATGTAAAAAGCTTCTAAAAAAAGAAGCCAAAAGTATTTCTGAAAAATTTGAAGAAAGATATCAATATTATATAATGCCAGTATTATCAAATGTATTATTTTTAACTGTTATCGCAAGTTCGACAACATAAAAAGCGACTTAAATCGCTTTCTTTTTTTTTATGCATCTGATAATAACATAGTAGGATCTAAAATGAATAATCCTGTATTTAAAACCATTTCTTTACATGTTTTCCATTCACTTTGTGCAGTCTCTGGATAACGAATTGGTATTATGAATTCACTTCCATCGTACGTAGTTGCCTTTAGGGCGATCACTTCTTCATTTTCTTGATTTGTATGTGAAAAAGCTTCAATTTGTTTAATTATTGAATATTTTAATGCGGTAATTTGCCCTCGAGTTGATTGATCGTGAATATAATCAAAATGAGTTAACTCCGCCTTAACATTATCAATTAGACATCCATATTTTTGTGTTCCCATCATAATACAATTACTCATCTTCTAGTCCTCCTTTAATTTTATTTGTGCCACACACACCGAATAATTGATACTACACTACAAAACTACTGACTTCAAAAAACAACTTATATCCTTATTATACATAAATTTACAAATCATGTCATTGTTTATATAAAAAAAGTTGATTATATCGTGTGATTTTAGATTATTGTTAATATAGTATATGTAAATAACTGTGAAATATACTATAATTGCAGTTTTTTTATTACATCATTTTTATCTGATTGATACTCTATGATATAATTGTGTCAAATAAGGATATAATTAAAGGAGGGTAGAAACATATAAAATATTTTATTTTCATCGTATTAGCCGTCGTCTTGGATTCAAGGGGGATATAATCGTGAAATTTTTAAAGTGTGATATTTGTGGAAACATTGTTGGATTTGTTGAAGATAATGGTGTTCCACCATATTGCTGTGGTGTTGAAATGGAAGAACTTGTAGCCGGTGTAAGTGATGGTGCTCATGAAAAACATGTACCAGTTGCAACGGTTGAAGGAAACACCGTGTCTGTAGTTGTTGGAGAAGTTGAACATCCAATGATTGCTAGCCATTACATTAGTTGGATTGCACTAGAAACAAAAGAGGGTAATCAAAGAAAAGTTATTAGTGACGTACCAAAGTGTTCATTTACAATTACTGATGGTGATGAAGCATGTGCGGTTTATGCATATTGCAACTTACATGGTTTATGGAAAACCACACTATAATAAAAAGGCTATACCACATAAGTGGATAGCCTTTTATCGTGTATAATATACTTCTATATCTCCTAAATTAGTGCTCGAACTTATGAATTTACCAGTTTCATTTGTATTTTGGTATTCAGCTTGACTACCATCAACTAGACATTCAATATTTCCTAAATTTGTTTTTAGTGTGATTGTTGTTGACTCTATTTTATCAATATCAACATTACCAGCATTCGTAGTAGCAATAAAAGTATTACAGATAACATTCCCTAAACGAATATTACCAGCACTGTTTTCAATATTTATATTTGTAGCAGATAAGTTACCAGTAGAAATGTTTCCAAAGTCATTGGTAATTTGTATATCACCAGCAGATAGCGCCAAATAGTCAATATTACCAGCAGAAGATTCTATTTGAATATTTCCGGTATAAGTGTTAGGAATTTTGATTGTAAATGATTCTGGTTTGATTTGCACCCCAATAAATAGATCATATGCTTGTTTATGTTCAATTGTTAAACTGTTGTGTTCGATAGAATGAACGATTTGTGGTAATTCATCAATTGTATCTGAAACAATCTCAATATGATTTACATCACTAGATATTACTTTGATATTTGCATAAGAAGTATAAATTGTAATATCTTGATTCGTACTCTCAATAGTCTCAACATTACTTATTATTTCACCACGAGTATCAAATTTATAAATATCAAATCCGTTCATTACAAATGCAATAATACATAAAGTAATACCAATAATTAAAGATACTAAGCCAAATAAAGTAGTCTTTTTCATTATACTTCCTCCTTCGATTTTGAAAGTTTTTCTTTTACATAAGAAATGCATTGTCCAGGAGCCTTAGCAACATATTTAATAAGCATTGAAATTGGTTTTAATAATAATAAGAATATCCCAATAATAATAAGACTTAACCCCCACAGTAGGATAGCAGTTGAAAAGTTTGTTGTTACAATTGTAAAACTGTATATAAGGACAATAATACTAGATATAAAGAATGCGCCTATAACAAATATTATTGAAAATAGAAATGCCCATATAGCAACAAATAAACCAAATAATAAACCAAGTCCTGCTAGTAAAATACTAAACCATATTGGTGAAGTTAACACTGCAATAATAATCCATAATGCTTTATTTGATGAAAATTCAAATGAATTTTTAACTTTTCGACGAACAATTTCATGCACAGGTATTTCGTTATATATTTCATTTACGATTAAATCAATATTCCCAAGACTTTTAATAGCACCTTCTTCACTCATACCATCTTCTATTTTGTCATTTATTAATTCATCATAATAATTAATGATCTTTTCAACTTCATGGTATGGTAAACTTCCAAGTCGGTTTTTTAATGTTGTAATAAATTGTTTTTTATCCATTATTTGTTTCTCCTTGTATATATTGGTAAACATGAATGACTTGCTGCCAGTCATTAATAAATTCTGTGATTCGATGATGTCCAGCAGCGGTGATTTTAAAGTATTTACGCAAGCGACCATTATGTTCAATTGCATAAGATTCTACATAACTCGAAGCCTCAAGTCTTTTTAAAATCGGATAAAGTGTTGACTCTGAAATTTGAATGTACATGCTAACATCCTTAATAATCTGATATCCATATGAATCATTGTTGACTAGTGAGCGTAATACACATAGGTCTAACAAGCCTTTTTTTAATTGTATATCCATAATACCTCCAATCTATACTACACAATGCATAGTATATGTTATGTATAATACTATACAATACATAGTATTGTGTGTCAAATACTTTATTAATATATTGAATTTATATAATAATGTGCTAATATAGTTAAGTGATTATAATTATATTTAATTAACTAAAGGAGTATGTTATGGAAATAGATATAACAGTATCAAAGTTGTTTTATGCAATGACACTGCATGAACTACAGTGCATGAACCAAAATCAATTAGATTCATCACTTTCATATAATTCATATTTGTATTTATGTTTACTCGAATGCAAGAGAGGGTTAACTGTAAGTGATATCGCTAATTTATTACAGGTTGCAAAATCAGCAGTTACCTTAAAGGTAAAAGAATTAGAAAAATTAGGGCTAGTAGAGAAAGTACAGTCGAAAGATGATAAAAGAGTATATCACTTAGTCATTACAAAAAAAGGTATACAAATGTATCAAAGTTATGATTTACGACTAGCAAAGGCATATCAACGATTAAAGAAAAAATATAATGAAAAAGAAATAACGATATTTAACTCAATGTTATATGATTATTCTGTTTTTTTAGAAGAGGAGGTTAGTGAAAATGAATAATAGTCTTTCTAGAAAAGCATCGTTTACTAGTGTTTTAAAATTCACGTTTCCAACAATCTGTATGATGATTTTTATGTCAATGTATACAATTGTTGATGGAATATTCGTTGCTAGGTTTGTTAGCACAACTGCATTGTCGGCTGTAAATATTGTTTATCCAATGTACAGTGTTGTTATTGGAATTGGAATTATGCTAGCAACTGGAGGAAGTGCCATAGTTGCTCGTATGATGGGTGAAGGCAAAGGACAAGAAGCCCGTCAGTATTTTACAATGTTGGTCGTTGTAGCAGCAATTATGGGGATTGTATTTTGTGTTCTAGGATTTCTATTTCTAGATCCAATCTTACGTCTTTTAGGCGCAACTGATACGATTTTACCTTTTGCACATGATTATTTATTTGGTCTATTGTTTTTTATGACGATGACAATTCTTCAAATAATCTTTCAATATTTCTTTGTTACTGCAGGCAAGCCAGGATTAGGTTTGGTTACTACGATTATTAGTGGACTTACTAATATTGTTCTAGATTACGTATTTATCGTTGTTTTTGATATGGGAATTATTGGAGCAGCATATGCTACTGGACTTGGAGCAACAACAACATTTGTATTTGGTTTGTATTATTTTTGGAAATACAAAAATGGAAGTTTGTATTTTGAAAAGTTTACATTTCACTTTAAATTTATTAAAGAAGCATGTATTAATGGTTCTTCAGAAATGGTTAGTAATCTTGCAAACTCGATTACAACCTTATTATTTAATATTCAAATGTTATCACTTGTAGGTGATGATGGAGTAGCGGCAATAACAATCATCTTATATTCTCAATTTTTATTAAATGCAATCTATTTAGGTTATTCTTCTGGTGTTGGCGCATTGCTTGCTTACAATTATGGGGAAAAAAATATTGTTCAGTTAAAGCGTTTATTTAAAATAAGCTTGATATTTATTTTAGCAACGTCAGGTATTACATTTATTGTTGCAAGGGTTATTGCACCGATACTTGTGGGATTATTTTCTGCAAATCAACCAAGTGTTTATGAACTGGCATTGCGTGGTATGGAATTGTTTTCTTATTCCTTTATAATTATTGGTTTTAATATTTTTGCCTCAGGTTTATTTACATCACTTTCTAATGGAAAGATTTCAGCAATTATATCATTCTTTAGAACATTTATTGTTATTTCGGTATTTATTATGGTATTACCAATGGTTTTAGGTGTTGATGGTATCTGGCTAGCATTACCTTTTGCAGAAATGATTGCCTTAATAATATCAATAACATTTGTAGTGAAAAATAGAAAAAAATATCATTATTACTAAAAAGAAGCTCACGTTGAGCTTCTTTTATGCTGGGGTTTCAATTTTGTCAAAGTCATCACCATATAAAGTAGTTACTAGCCAATTTAAAGTATAATGGCGTTCCATGACTACTCCTGGATCAAAGTTTGGATTTGGTTGTTGATTTTTCACTCTTTGTTCAATGCTTGCCCAGTGTAATTGCATCATTAAATCTTGTTGAATAAGTAGTTCCTCATTGCTTCTAAGGTTTGATTTTTCAATCAAATCTTGAAGACTTGTAAATTCATTGAACTTTTGTGCAAGTAATGATACATCGCATACTTGATTTATTGGTGGTATGTCAATATGTCCAAGAGCCCATAATAGAATAGCTGCTCCTTCATAACGCCAAATGAATTGAATACATGTTTGTTCATCAATGTTTTGATTTTGAATATAAGCATTTTCTTTTGGTGTTAGGTAATTAAAAGCATTATATTTACTATTTAGTGTAGAAATAAATGCAAATACTTCATCATAAGAAAGTTTTTCAACTAAAATTCCTTCAGAAAACAAACCGACAGTAAATAGTGAAACAGCTCTAGTAGCAGTGTCTTCAACGCTTCTAATAGAAACTTCACTACTAGACAGGGCTAGTTGCATATGCGTTGGTGTAGTAATCCCTAATGTACTTAAATATTCGTGATTGTTTTGATAACGATTTGAATCTTCACTAGTTGGCTTTGCTTTATCGCTATATAAAGTATCAGCGCTAACTGTTGGTTGATATGTTTCTAATTCACTTTTACCTTCTTTATTCAAGATTAATTTATAATCACTATCATAGATTGAAAGATCTGGCATCATCATTAAACCTTGAATATCTTTAAGGGTATATATTACATTTGTAAATAAATAATTTGCACGGTCTTGATTTTGAGTAGTGTCAAATTCAATAGTATACATACAGTTACATAGTTGTAATTTTACAAGTAATGGTTCTTTAACATTAATTGTATTTGTTTCTATATTGGAATAGAATTTCATCATTCCTTGTAGTTGTCCTTGCCATTTTTCATAAGTATTAGCATGACTTGGTACATTTATATATATCTTTGAATTATCTTTTAAGGTACATGCGTAACCTGTTTCATGGATTTGAACTGATTGAACATATTCATTAATATGCTTACAAAAGATGTTTTTTAATTCTTCAATTGATTGCAGATTAGCTAGTATTGTAATTGTTAACATAAAATTCT
>CAYJEM010000011.1:0-10778 GCA_964369175.1 uncultured Erysipelotrichales bacterium
ACCTTTTGTTAAAGTGAAATCACTTTATTGGTATCATAAATATCTCTTTTTGTATGCAATAAATTAGTAATCAGTCTCAACTATTTCTTCTTTAATTAATTTACAACCTGAACTTGTTCCAATACGACTTGCACCAGCTGATACAAAGTCAACCATATCTTGAAAACTTGAAACACCACCAGATGCTTTTACTAACATTTCATCACCAACGGTTTGCTTCATTAATTGAACATCTTCAATCGTTGCTCCAGATACATTAAATCCTGTAGAGGTTTTTACAAATGCAGCATTAGCCTCTTTAGCTATTTTACACACTTTGACAATCTCTGCTTTTGTAAGTAAGCAGGTTTCAATAATGACTTTTACACATTTTGGATGTGCCGCCTTGACAACTGCTGCTATATCCTCTTTAACAAGTATATCATTGCCATCTTTTAAAGCACCAATATTAATAACCATATCAATTTCATCTGCTCCACTTTTAATTGCCTCATCAGCTTCGAATGCTTTTACAGCAGGGGTATTGGCCCCTAATGGAAAACCAATAACAGTACATACACGTACATCACTATTAATCAAAAGTTCCTTACATTTACTAACCCATGTTGGATTAACACATACTGTTGCAAATTGATATTCGATTGCTTCATTACATAATTTTTCAATCATTGCGTAAGTTGTATCTGCTTTTAATGCTGTGTGATCAATCATAGTATTGTAATTCATCTTCATTATCCTCATATTTTATTTCTTCTATTTTCTTATATACCATATTAGCATCGCCAATATATGGCCTTTCACCGATTTTTAAAGCAATAAATTCTTCATGTCCTTTACCAAGCAACAAAATGATATCATCTTTTTGTACAATTTCTAGGGCTTGTTCAACAGCTTCTTGGCGCTCCTTAATAATAACATTACGAACATTAAATAGTTGTTCTTGGATTTCAGCACAAATATCTTCTACCTTTTGCCCACGATCATCAATCTCCGTTAAGATGACGTGGTCTAAATATTGTTCTGCTAACTTTCCTAGTTGCTTACGAGAAATTGCACTTCGGCGACTCGGAGCACCAATCACCCCAATAACTCGACTAGCATCACGTCTTGTTTTATCAACAAATGAAAAAACATTTTCATAATTTTGAATACTTTGGCAGTAATCTACAAGTACCACACTCCCCCTAGGTCCATCAATAATCTGATTTCGCCCAGAAACATAATCAACTTGATGAATCGCTTCAACAATAAACTGATCACTATATTGTAATGCCTTTAATACTCCCACCAATGCAAGGATATTATAAATGCTGCTATTTCCAACAAGTTGTGTAATAACACTGTATTCATTTTCATTGATAACAATATCAAATGATGAATAAGTTAAAGATAATTTAATATTCTTTGCATAAATATCAAAACTTGAATTCATACCATAAGTAATAATATTTGCCTGGGTAATAGCAATAATATCTGATGCTATTTTATCATCGCCATTAACAACTGCATAGCCATTACTGTCTAAATTTTTAAACAACTTTAACTTAGCTTGAACGTATTCATCCATCGTTCCATGAAAGTCGAGATGTCCTTCACTAATATTGCTTAAAACAGCAACATCAAACTTAATCCCTTCTACTCTCTCTAAGGCAAGACCATGGCTTGAAGCTTCCATCGATACAACTTCTACACCAGCATTTACCATCTTATCTAAATAACGTGTAATAAATAATGTCTCTGGCGTCGTATATGGTGATTGAATATGCATGCCATTGTAACTAAGGGACAGTGTACCAATATATCCTGTTTTTGTTACCTTTGAAATCACCTGATCTACTAAGGATGCAATAACTGTCTTACCCGTAGTTCCAGTAACTCCTACAATTTTCAACTTCTCACTAGGATTATCATAAAAAATATTAACAACTCGACGAAGCTCATTTAAAACATTATCAACTTTAATATACAGAACTCCATCTTGATAATACGTAAGCTCACTAGTATGTACAATGCACTTTGCACCTTGAAATATTGCATCATCAACATATTGATGTCCATCTGTAGTTAATCCTTCTACACAGAAAAAGACAGAATATGGCAATACATAACGCGAATCATTATGAAGTGAATATATCGGTGTAGTTACATCTACATTAAATAACTCATTTAATTTTTTCACTAATCATCAACTCTTCCTTGTAATATTTCTTGAAACTCTTCAATAACTACATTTTTAATTTTTCCAATTAAATTTTCTTTGCTTCTAACTTTTACCTCTAAATAATTGCTAGCATGACCAATATAATAACCATCTACTTGTTTTTCAAACAATACAGCTAGTGTTTTTCCTATTTGTTGCTTTGAATATGTAAGTAACAATTCATTTGATAATTGTATCAAAGTATTTACACGGTCTGATTTAATATCATCTTTAACTTGATCTTTCATACTTGCAGCAGGGGTATTCTTTCTTTTTGAATATGGGAATACATGCAACGAAGTAAATCCAACTGTTTTTATAAATGTATATGTGTTTTCAAACTCCTCATCGGTTTCACCCGGAAATCCAACAATAACATCTGTTGTAAACGACACACTTGGTAATTGTTTACGGATATTTTCAATTTGTTGTAAATACTGAGCCGTAGTATATTTACGATTCATACGCTTTAAAGTTTCATCACATCCAGCTTGCAGCGGTACATGAAGATGATTTACTACAATATTTTCCTTACCAATGAGGTCCATAATTTCTGGAGTAATTTGACTAATCTCAATTGATGAGATACGTAGTCTTTTTAATCCGTTAATTTTCGTAATATCTTTCAATAAATTATAAAAACTATAAGAATCAAAATCTTGTCCATATCCAGCAGTATGGATACCTGTTAATACAATTTCTACATACCCATTTTTTACTAATACCTTAATTTGATCTAGTACACTTTCTGGTTTTCTCGATCGCACTCCCCCTCTTGCATAAGGAATAATACAATATGTACAAAAATTATTACATCCATCTTGTATCTTTAAAAATGCTCTTGTGTGTTTGAATGTTGTTACATTTAGATCTTCAAAAGTTTTCTTTTTCATCACTGATTCAACACGGATTACTTTTTTATTTGTTCTATTATACTCGTCAACGAATTCAACAATTCTGCCACGGTATTGGGTACCAATAATTACGTCCACTCCTTCAATTTTTTGTATCTCTTCTGGAGCCACTTGGCTATAACATCCTACTACACAGATTGTTGCATTTTCATTCAAGCGAATTGCCTTACGAATCACTTGACGTGATTTACTATCACCAGTATTGGTTACTGTACATGTATTAATAACATATACATCAGCAATTTCTTTGAAATTTACTTCTTGATATCCTGCATCTATAAATGCTTTTAACATTGCTTGTGATTCATATGTGTTTACTTTACACCCTAATGTATAAAAGGCTACTTTTTTCATTTTACTACCTACCTAAATCTTTATTTATTTTTTTTATTTGTTTTTCTGTTACCATTTCATACTTGTATATTAAATCTACAATCTCATGGTGCTTACCTAATTTATATAAAGCTACAACTTCAGCAGCTTCAATACTACTAAAATCAGCATTTTTTGATTTAACATGACACATTGGTACTATGCGAAATTCATAAGTTTCCTCGTTAATAACAACTATATATTGGTTTATAGCATCATAGAAAAATGCTTTATTTGAAAATGCATCAATATATACTAATGAAGATAACTCACTAATTAATGGTTGCAATTGGTACAATGAACGTATATTTGGGTAACTTTTAATATACTTTTTAATATATGTTTGATGTTGTTTTAATGTCAACATTTCATAATCATTTACTATCCTTTGATTTATAAAACCCTCTAAGTATGGAACATAAATATCAATACCCGTGTTTTTATCATTAAATTTTTGACATTCTATCATCTTTTCTCCAATATCAAATTGAAGCATTTTACGACGCTCATCATAATTTACATGATTTAAAATATCTTGGTTTTGATAATTAAACAATGCATACGCATCACTCATCATCTCATAACATGTAATCCCTTTGAATACAACTTCACTATAATACAAATCTAAATAATCATTGGCTACTAAAAATCCATATTGATTAAAGATTGCCTTTTGCTTTTCCATTTCTTTGTATTGTTCTGTCTTTTGTAATTTCTTCAGCTTTGTTAATTTACACAATATTGAAAATATATCCATTACATTTCCTCCAATGCAAAACCAATTACACTTAGCATATAAAGTGGTGCTGTTTCACTTCGTAAAATTCGTTTACCAAGAGTACAACGTGATACACCTAGCTTTTCTAATTCTTGAATTTCTGATTCATCAAAACCGCCTTCGCTACCAACAATAATAGAAATCGTATCCTTTTTTTGAAGATTTTTAATTGTTTTGTATAGTGTATTTTTACTTGTTGTTTTTGCATCTTCTTCATACGCCACTAAGTTATACTTTGACAAATACGGTTCTATCGTAGCAATCGATTGTACATCATGTAACAAAGGTATAAAATTACGATATGATTGTTCACTTGCTTCTTTTAATATTTTTGTATATCTTTCTTTTTTCTTAGCAAACTTTTGTTGATCTAATTTTACAACACATCTTCTAGTAAGCAATGGTACTATATTTTTAACACCTAGTTCTGTGGCTTTTTGTAAGACAAGTTCAAACTTATCCCCTTTTGGCATTGCATAAATTAAAGTAATATCTACATCAAGTTCACAAAATTGATCGATAGATGATAAAACGGATACCTTCCCATTATCAATATCATCAATACGACAACGATGTACTACACCATCCATATTAATACAAATTACTTCATCACCATTTTTACCACGCATTACTTTTTTTATGTGAAATATATCATCTTTTTCAAGGTAGATTATACCTTCGTTTTGTTGCTTAATAAAATATCTTTGCATAAAATACCTCCTACGTCATTGTACCACCTTTTTAATATTTATCCAACAAAATAGAAAGAATGCCAATACAGTTGTATTGGCATTTTGTTATTGTTTCGTTATTGTATATTGGTTATTTTCATACCCAATGAGATAATGATGATAAGCAGTAATTTCACCAGATATAATCTTTCTTGCAATCATTGTTTCAACATTTGCTTGAATATATCGTTTAATTGGTCGTGCACCATATTCGTAATCATAACTATCAGTAATGATTTTTTCTTTTGCATTTTTATCTACTTCAATAATAATTTCTTTTTCTTGTAGACGGCTTTGAAGTTGTCCTATAAACTTATCAACAATTCGATCTAATACTCCTTTTGATAAACCATTAAAATATACAATTTCATCAATACGATTTAGAAATTCTGGTTTGAAATGACCTTTTAGTAATCTTTGAATAACTTCATGAGTATCGTCATTGTTATCTAACAATTGTGATGAACCAATGTTTGAAGTCATAATAATTATTGTATTTTTAAAACTAATCACTTTACCTTTAGAATCACTAATATGACCATCATCTAATACTTGTAGTAATATATTAAATACTTCAGGATGCGCTTTTTCAATTTCATCTAGCAAAATAATGCTATAAGGGTGATTACGTACTGCTTCTGTTAGTTGTCCCCCTTGTTCATATCCAACATATCCAGGTGGTGCTCCTATAAGTCTTGATACACTAAACTTCTCCATATATTCTGACATATCAATTCGAATAATATTTCGTTCATTATCAAATAGTTCTTTTGCAAGTGCTTTTGCTATTTCAGTTTTTCCTACTCCTGTAGGCCCTAGAAACAAAAATGATCCTATTGGTCTGTTTTCATCTTGGATACCAGCACGACTACGCAATATAGCATCGCATACTTTATCAATGACATGGTCTTGTCCAATAACACTTTCTTTGATACGACTATCTAGTTGTAATAGCTTTTCACGTTGACTTTCAACTAGTTTACTAACTGGTATTTTAGTCCACTTACTTACCACCTCACTAACACTTTCAATTGTTACTTTTTCTTCAACCATTGGATTATTTTTTTCTATTATTGAAGCTTCTTCTATTTGTTGATAGATTTTAGGTAAGGTTTCATATTGAATAACAGATGCTTTTTCAAGGTCTCCTTGACTTTGTAATCTTTCTTTTTCTAATTCAAGTTTTATACTTTGATTTTTTAATTCTTTAATTGCATCAATTGATTGTTTTTCTTTTTCCCATTTATCACGGAGACTTATTTCTTCTTCATATAGTGAAGTTATTTTTAAGTTTAATTCTTCTAAACGGACTTTATTATGAGATTGTGAATCTTTTTCAATAGAAATCTTTTCCATCTCCAATCTTTTTCTTTCACGCACAATTGTATCTAAGATTTGAGGCATTGAATCAATTTCCATACGTATCGATGAACAAGCTTCATCAATCAAATCAATTGCTTTATCTGGTAAAAAACGATCACTTATATAACGATTTGACAACATTACTGCACTAACAATTGCACTGTCTAAAATAGCTACTCCATGATGTGATTCAAAACTATCTTTTAATCCACGCAAGATTGCAATTGCATCATCAACTGTTGGTTCTTCTACTAAAACTTTTTGAAAACGTCTTTCCAAGGCAGCATCTTTTTCAATATACTGACGATATTCATCAATTGTTGTTGCACCAATACAATGTAATTCCCCGCGTGCTAGCATTGGTTTTAACATATTTGAAGCATCCATGGCACCATCACTCTTACCTGCTCCTACTAGTTGATGTATTTCATCTATAAATAAAATTATATTCCCATTTGCTTCCTTCAACTCTTTTAATACTTCTTTTAATCTTTCTTCAAACTCTCCACGATATTTAGCACCAGCTACCAAAGATCCCAAATCGAGTTCAAATACACGTTTATTTTGTAATCCTATAGGAACATCATTTTTATAAATACGCCATGCTAGTCCTTCAACAATTGCTGTTTTACCAACTCCAGGATCACCTACTAAAATAGGATTATTCTTTGTTTTACGTGATAATATTTGAATCACGCGTCGTATTTCCACGTCACGTCCTATAATCGGTGATAACTTCCCATTCTCTACTTCCTTGATTAAATCACGACCATATTTCTCTAATACACTATCGTCACTAAGAGAATCAGTTGCTTGGTATTCACTATTGCTTTTTATTTCTTCAACTATTTTTTTAATTTGTTTTTCTTTTAATTGATTATCATTAAATATCTGTTTTACTACTTGATTTTGTGTTTTACATAATGCATATAAAATATCTTCCATGCTAATAACTTCTTGATTCTTTTTACGTGCATAACTACGAGCATTATATATTAGTAATTCCATATTCTTACTAATACGAAGTTCTTCTTCACCATGTACAATTACTTTTGATGTAATTGCATTTTCTAGTTGCCAGGTGACTGATTGAATATTTACATCCATTTTTTGAAGTACACGATATATAAGCGTACTATTGTCTTTTATCAAGACATATAGAAAATGCTCAACATCTAATACTTTTTGTTGTTTTTCTAATACGAATTGTTGACTAGCAATTATTGCTTCTTCTACTTTTGTTGTAAACTTATCCATGTTATACCTCCTATTAGCACTCTAATGTAGCAAGTGCTAATATTATTATAACACATACTTTAGCACTGTCAACTGTTAAGTGCTAAAAATAAAAAGAGCCTAACTTGGCTCTTTGGACAACACAAATAAAATTGGTTTATCATTAGTAATGATACATTGATTATTAACTGGTTCATTTGATACACATAATGGATCACTACTCGATAATATATAATTGACTAATGGATACTTAGCACTTTCAATTGAAATGCATGTATCTTCTAGTGCAAACAGCGAAAAATAAGTATATCCCAAACAATCAACTATTTGTTTTTTATTATCAAGTAATTGAATTATATTTTGGTCATCAACGATGTACAACTTACATTGTTGATATTTTTGTAGTAAACATATAATTGCCATAAAATGATCTAAACGACCACCAGTAACACCATACAAATAAATTTCATCATAACCTTGTTCAATGGCATACGTTATTGCGTATTCGGTATCAGTAATATCTTTTCGACATGGTAATATTTTTGTTTGAAAATCACTAATACTTTCCCGGTTCTTTATAGAATCAAAGTCGCCCACAACATAAACTGGAATAATACCTTGCTCAAGAGCGGTGTCAAAACCACCATCAACTGCAATATAGGGTATTTTTTTATCTAAAGTGCTCGAAAATTTGCTTGCACCACAAATTCCTATTTGCATAATGATTTAATTTTTTCTTGATAGTTATCACTATTAAATACATAGCTACCTGCCACCAAAACATCAGCACCAGCTTTTGTACATAACATTCCTGTTGTATCATTAATTCCACCATCAACTTCAATTTCATAAGAATAATTATTTTCTTTACGAATTGCATCTAATTGTTGAATTTTTTCAATTGCTCCATCATTAAACGATTGTCCACCAAATCCCGGTTCCACCGACATAACTAAAATGACATCTATTTTTGATAAAAAAGTTTCAATAGTGGATACTGGTGTATTAGGTTTAATACTAATTCCTACATCTACACCTGTGGCTTTTATTTCATTAATTAAAGATTCAGTGTCACTATCATCATTCATTGCTTCTACATGGAATACAATCAAATTTGCACCTGCTTTAACAAATTCTGGATAATATGTGCGAGGATCACTAACCATTAGATGTACATCTAAATATAAGTCTGTTACTTTAGATACATTGTCTAAGATGCTATATCCAAATGATATATTTGGTACAAAATGTCCATCCATCACATCATAATGTACCCAAGATGCTCCACCAGCTTTAATTGCATCTAATTCCTCTTTTAATACTGCAAAGTTTGCAGCTAATAACGATGGCGCTACTTTAACCATACTGTCTCTCCTTTTTCTTCTTTACTTCTTGTAAATATTGTAAATAATGATCATATCTTTCCTTGGTTATCATCCCTTGTTCTACTGCCGCTTTAACAGCACACTGTGGTTCTGAAACATGTAAACACCCACGGAATTTACACTGCCATGATAATTCTTGAAAATCATGATACGACTGAGCTAATTCTACCGGATCCATTTCTAATTCTAACGAAGAAAATCCAGGTGTATCCCCAACATAACCGCCAAACAATGGTAAAAGTTCTACATGTCTAGTTGTATGTTTTCCACGTCCTAATGCTTTTGATATTTCATTTGTTTCAATATTTAGGTTATCATCTAAGGCATTTAATAAGCTTGATTTACCTACACCGCTTTGCCCAGTAATAAAAGATATCTTATCTTTAAATAATTCTTTGAATTCTTGTAACCCTTGTTTTTCTTTTGAAGATATCGTCAATACTCGATACCCAGCACGACGATAATCTTCTACATGTTTTTCAATATTGTCATCACTCACAAGATCCATTTTTGATATACATATAATTGGTTCAATTTCAAAATGTTCAATAATTGCTAAAAATTTATCTAATAGCAACGTAGAAAATGCTGGATTATTTCTTGAAAAAACTAAAATTGCTTGATCAACGTTACATATTGGCGGTCGAATTAACATATTTTTACGAGGATGAATATGCATTACATATCCATCATTTTCGCCTTCAATTTCATAGTCACAATAATCACCAACTAATGGTTTAACATCATCTTTTCGAAACTTACCTCTTGCTCGACACTGAATAATTTCACTACCATTATCAACATAGTAAAAACCTGCTAGCGACTTTACTATTCTACCTGATGCTTTTATTATATTATTCAACGGCAGCACTCTCATTATCTGTAGGTTCTTCTGGAGCTGGAGCGTATGATGTATAATATTCAATTGTTACTGTTGTTCCTTCTTCTGTTACTGTTGAAAATGGATCAGGACTTTGTTTTTTTACAATTAACAATTCAGCATAGTCATTAGTTTGCCCTAAATCAACAAGCTTTACCTTAAACCCACGATCTTCTAAAATAACTTTTGCTTCTTCAACCGATATTCCTACAACTCTAGGAACCTCAAATGATTGACCACTAGAAACAGTAAGCGTAATTGTAAGAGTGTCACCCTCTTTATAAACAGTTCCAACATTTGCACTTTGAGCAATTACTAAATCTTTAGCTTGGCTTGATTCTTGATCAACACGTGTTACATTAAACCCTAATGCTACAAGCGTGTCATATGCCTTTTGATATGTCATTCCAGTATAATCACCAAGCTCAATCTCTTTTCCAGTACTAACTGTTAACTCAATTGTACGATCTTCTTCTTTTGGATCAATTTTTGTATCTGCTTTAATACTTTGACTAATAACATTCCCACTAGCAACACTTTGTGAAGCTTCATCCACTTTTACTACTGTAAACCCAAGTTCTTCTAATAATTTTTTTGCAGACTCATAATCAGTGTCAACATAATCACCAATAATTATTTCTTTACCTGAACTTACAGTAATTACTAACTCTTTTCCTTTTTCAATTTTACTACCATATTCTGGATTTGTCTTAATAATACGCCCAGTTTCAACTGTATCACTTGGTTCTTCAACATAATCCGCGGCAACTGTAATACCTTTTTCTTCTAGCATAACAAGTGCTTCTTCTGGTGTAAGCCCACTTACATTAGGAACAGTAACTGTGCTAGGTGAAGCAAATAACAATGCACACACAATGGCAATGGCAGCTATCGCCCCAACGATACACCCAATAATTATT
>CAYJEM010000011.1:10878-33849 GCA_964369175.1 uncultured Erysipelotrichales bacterium
TTAGCAGTTGCCTTAATAATAATATTTTCTACCGATTGTGGAATTGATGGATTCACTTTACATACAGAAGGAATTTCTGATTGCATATGTTTAAGTGCAATATTTACTGGCGATTCGCCATGGAATGGCACTTCACCACGCAATAATTCATATAATACAATACCTAAAGCATATATGTCACTTTGAGTAGTTGCTTTTTCACCACGTGCTAGTTCAGGTGCTAAGTAATGTAATGACCCCATGATAACATCCGTTTTGGTAACTTGTGCCAAGGATTCCATTGAAGCTATTCCAAAGTCACCAATTTTTGCAGTTCCACTTTCAGTTACAAAAACATTTTGTGGTTTTAAATCACGATGTACAATTCCTAATTGATGAGCCTTACTAGCACCACTTGTAATTTGTTGCATGATATCAATTGCTTCAACAACATGTAACGCTCCGCGACGTATAATTAACTCTTTTAATGTTACTCCTGGAACATATTCCATAACAATAAAATATTTATCACCATCTTCACCAACATCATATATTTCAACAATATTTTTATGACTTAACGATGCAGCTGCACTTGCTTCACGTTGAAAGCGAGTTACATAAATTGGATCTTTAGCAAGATTTGTACGTAACATCTTAATTGCTACTCGACGTTGTAAAATTATATCAATAGCGATATATACATCAGCCATTCCACCTTGACCTATAAGCTCTATTAACTCATATCTGTCAGCAATAACTTTTTTCATTACTTGCTATCTCCTTTCATTTTTACAACCGATATTGCGATATTATCTCTACCACCATTACGATTTGCTACCTTAATTAATTCATTAACGATATTTGATGCACTTATTTCCTGTGTACATATTTCTAATAATTCTTCTTTTTTCACCATATTATATAATCCATCTGAACAAAGTAATAAAATTCCTTTTTCTACACAGTGCTCACTCATTGTAATTTTAATTTTTTCAGTTGCTCCTAGAGCTTGCAAAAGTACATTCTTTTGACGATGACTTTCAATTTCTTCTTCTTGAATAGCACCTTTATCTAATAGTGCATTTACTAGTGTATGATCTTTTGTAATTTGGATGATTTCTTCTTTATTACAAATATATCCACGACTATCACCAACATGGCAAATAATGACTTCACCATCTATCATGATTGTGGCTACGATTGTCGTTCCCATACCTTCATGTTCATGACTTGTTGTTGACATTTTACGAACTAATTGATGACTATCTAGTATTGTATTTTCTAGCCACTCTTTAGCTTCTGCTTTGTCTTCAAAGCCAGGGTGCCCTTTAAAACAACCATAAACATAATCAGCTACAACTCGCGAGGCTACTTCTCCTGATTTATGTCCACCCATACCATCACAAACAAGTGATAATACTTGGTTTTTACTGTTGGCATAAACAGCTGCTTGATCTTGATTTTTACTTCTTAATTTTCCAATGTCTGTATTTGCATAGTAATCCATTATTTTCCTCCACCTCTTTTAGCACGTAATTGTCCACAAGCACCATCAATATCACGCCCATGTTCACGGCGCAATGTAACATTAATTCCAAAACGTAATAATTCTGATTTGAATTTTTCTACAACATCTTTATCACTTGGTTGATATCCGTGCTCATCTACACTATTGTATGGTATTAAATTCACATATGCATTTAATCCCTTTACATAGTGTGCAAGTTGTCTAGCACAAACAACATCATCATTTACTTCTTTTAATAGAATGTATTCAAAAGTGATTCTACGATTTGTTTTTTCAATATATTGTTTAATGCTTTCTCTTAAAATATCCATTGGATATCTTTTATTAACTGGCATTAATTCATCTCTGATTTTATCATTTGGGGCATGTAATGAAATCGCTAAATTTGTTTGCATCCCCTCTAAGGCATACATATTTATTTTATCAACTAATCCACATGTTGAAATCGTAATGTGACGAGCACCAATTGCTAGACCGTGAGGATGATTAATAATCTTCACAAAATCCATAACATTATCATAATTATCAAACGGTTCCCCAGTACCCATTACAACAACATGCGAAATACGTTGGCCAGTATCACTTTGAACAAGCATTACTTGACCCACCATTTCTCCTGCTGTTAAATTGCGTTGACAATGCATAAGTCCACTTGCACAAAACGAGCATTTCATATTACAGCCAACTTGACTTGTAACACATAATGAACGTCCATATTCATGAACCATTAACACTGCTTCGATTAAGTGACCATCAACTAACGATAATAAATATTTAATAGTACCATCACGGGAAACTTGTTTTTCTACAATACTTAAAGAATTGACAATTAAATCTCCTTGTAAGGTAGCACGTAAGTCTTTTGATAAATCTGACATTTCTTCAAAGCTACTAGCATTTTTTTGATATAACCATGAATAAATTTGTTTTGCTCGAAATGGTTTTTGTTTAATTGTTGTAAAATATTCACCTAGTGAATCAAATGTAAAATCATATATTGTTTTCATTGTTATTTCCTTTTTTCTAAATGACACATATAAAAGCCATCACTATCATATTCATAAGGCATTATACTTTGTTGTTTAATGACCTTCATAGAAGGATGTTTCTTTATAAATGAATCAATCATCATCTCATTTTCTTTTTTATTTATTGTACAAGTACTATATACCATTTTACCATTATCCTTCAACAAATAGTATGCATTTTCTAATAATTTTTGTTGTAATGGAATAATCGTATCCATTGCACTAGAATCATGATATTTGATTTCAGGTTTACGCATTAGAACTCCTAAACCACTACAAGGAGCATCTAATAAAATACTATCAAATGTATTGGCTGGGTAAACTTCTGTAAGTTTTGTTGAATCACCAATACACAACTCTACATTAGTGACTTTCATACGTTCAATATTTCGTTGTATTAATTCAATTTTATGTTCAAAAATATCATATGCTACAACCTTTCCAGTATTTTCCATAATCGCACTTAAATGAGTAGTCTTACTTCCAGGAGCACTACACATATCTAATACTAAGCTATCTTTTTGAGGATCTAAATACCTTGCTACAAGTTGACTTGATTCATCTTGAATAGTAACTTTACCACTTTTGTATTCATCGCTATCAGCAATGTTTCCAGCATGATAACATACGGCATCAACACTTATGTTTGCAGGTTGCCAATGATCACTTTGAAGTATTTCCTCTTTAGAAGCTAATAAGGTATTTACTCTTGCCACGCGACTTGCAAGACCATTGTTATGTATACAAAACTTCTTTGTTGTCTCAAAATCATATTGTTTTGTAAGCATATTAATCAACCATAATGGATGACTAGTCTCAATTGATAGCTTATGCTTTTCATCAGTTACTGTTACTTCTAGACGTCCTTGTCTTTCAAGATTACGACAAATAGCATTAACAAATTGCCCTGCTCTTTGATCAACACTTTTTGCAAGTTGAACACTTTCATCAATAATTGCATACATTGGTACTTTATCTAAAAATAACATTTGATATACGGCCATATATAAAATTGTACGAATTTTTGTTTTCATTTTTTTACCTTCAATAAAAGGTTGCAATTGATATTCAATATAGGTTTGATTTTGAACAACCCCATATACAATCCTTGTTGCTAGATCTTTGTCATTTCTAGGTAATGTACTATTTTTAAGATATTCATTTAATGTTATATTTAAATAACTGTTATTTTGATAGTATTTTAATAATACTTCTAAAGCTAATTTTCTTGCCATAAGGCTCCTTTCTACATCTGACTATATGGATTAAAATCACATGTTACACGAATATTGTGTTGTTGTTTATTGTAATGATTCGATAATACTTCTAACGTTGGATATACTTCCTTGGGGTTTTTATACTTCAATAAAATTCGATATCGGTAAATATCATTTGTTTTATAAATAATACTTTTTGAAGGACCAAGAATTTTAATTTGTGGCAACTGATTTGATAAGTAATTTTTTATTTCCTTACTTGTATTAGTAGCTATATCTTCGTTTTTAGACTCAATTAAGATACTGACTAAATGGATATACGGTGGATAGCTTGCAGTCTTACGAAATAATATCTCTTGGTTATAAAAATCTGTATAACTATGTTGCTTAACCGCTTTTAGTATATTATGCTCTGGGTTCATTGTTTGAATATATACTTCTCCGCCCTTTTTGCCACGACCGGCACGACCGGCAACTTGTTCAAGTAGTTGAAATGTACGCTCGTTTGCTCGAAAGTCTTGGATATTTAGTGTAATATCAGCATTTAACACCCCCACAAAAGTCACATTTTCAAAATCCAATCCTTTTGCTACCATTTGAGTACCTAATAAAATATTTGCTTCTTGATTTTTAAATGCTTCAAGCAGTTTGTTATGTCCTTGCTTATGACGAGTTGTATCGACATCATAGCGAATTACTTTAGCACCAAGGATTTCTTTTATTAATTGTTCCTCTACTTTTTGGATACCACTCCCCACTTTCTTTAAAGATGATTGATGACAACTAGGACAAGCTTGTGGTAACGGTGTCTGAAAGTTACAATAATGACATTGTAACATATTATTTTCTTTATGATATGTTAGGGTTACATCACAATGAGGGCATTCAACTACACTCCCACATTCAATACAACGGACATACGAAGAATACCCCCGCTTATTCAAGAATAAAATTGCTTGATTTCCATCTTGAATACATTGCTCTAATTTGTTTTTTAATTTCTTGGAAAATAATGTATAATTTCCACGTTTCATTTCATCTAACATGTTAATCATAGTAACATTAGGTAATGGTCGTTTGTTTATACGGTTTTTTAATTCATATAGATCGTATATTCCCGCTATCGCTTTACTATACGTTTCAACTGAAGGTGTAGCACTTGCTAGTAAAAGATTACACTGATGATGTTTTGCACGTATTAAAGCGATTTGATGGGTATAATAACGGGGATTACTTACTTGTTTATAACTAGCATCATGTTCTTCATCAAGAATTAACAATCCAATATTTTTTAATGGTGCAAAGATAGCACTTCGAGCACCTACTACAATGGATACTTTTCCATTAACAATTGCTGTGTATTGATCGTATCTTTCCCCATTACTTAACTTAGAATGCAATACTGCCACTTTGTCGCCAAACCTCGATATAAATGCTTCAACCATCATTGGTGTTAAAGAAATCTCGGGTACCAACATAATTACATTTTTTCCACTTTCAATAACTTTACTTGCTAGATGCAAGTATACTTCCGTTTTACCACTACCAGTCACTCCATGTAATAGTGAACAATTATACATATATTGCTTATGCAATATTGCATTAACAATTTGTTGTTGCTCATCTGTTAATTGAATGTTATTTTCTTGTTGTTCAATATTTATGCGTCCTCGAATTACTTCTACTTGCTTATAATTAATAACTCCTTGTTTTTGAAGGCTATCAAGAACCGCAGTGGAAAAAGGTACTTCAGTTACAAAACAATCAGGATGGTTTTTAATGTATTCTAAGGCTTCTTGTTGTCTTTGTGTTTTTGGTATAATTGTCCCGTCTACTATGACAATAGATTTTTGATATTTTGTCTTTATTTGTTTTGAGGTTGCTGGTTTTAATGATGGCGGTAACATTGCTTGCATACATGTGATTCTTGGTGCAAGTGAGAGCTTTGAAAGCGTTATTGATAGTTGTTGTAATTCTTCATTAAATAGTGGTTTACTGTCAATAACCTCTTTAATGTATTGATAACGGAATCCTGATTCCATTTCTAATTGTTGTTTGCTTTTATCTGTATGTGTTACGAGCATCACATACCCTGTAATATTTTGGTACCCAAAACGAATAGATACTCGAACCCCAGCTACAATTTTGTCTTTTGATAAATAATCATATGTCGTATCCAACTTATGAGTTGGATGCTCTACTAACAAAGAAACGATATACATTCCATCACCACCTTTTCCTTTATTTTACCATAGCACTAGCTATTAGAAAACAAAAAGGAGTCGTTGACCCCTTATTGATTATGTTCTCTTATTATTTGTGCAATTTTATCTTTTGCATGCATTACTGTATCATTTTCAACTACATGTTTGTATTCAGATTTCGTTGCAATTTCTCTAGATGCTTTTGATAATCGTTGTTGAACAATATCTTCATCCTCTGTACGGCGTCCACGAATACGTCTTTCTAGTTCTTCTAATGAAGGTGGTACTAAAAATATTGTAAGTGCATCTGGTCTTTTTTTCATTACTTGCAATGCCCCTTGTACTTCTATTTCTAAAACAACATTTTTTCCTTCATCTAACAAACTATCTACTACATCACCTGGCGTTCCGTAATAATTACCTACAAATTGTGCCCACTCTAATAATTCCCCTTGTTCAATTTTGTTTTCAAATTCTTCTGTTGAAACAAAATAATAATCTTTAGCATGAACCTCTCCCGGTCTTGGTTTTCTTGTTGTCATCGAAATTGAATATGACAATCCTAAGTCAGTTTCTTTAAATAATTCTTCACGAACCGTTCCCTTACCTACTCCGCTTGGTCCACTTAATATGATTAATACACCTTTTTTCATTTTTAGCACTCCTTTTTAATAGGTTAATAATACAAAATAGGCATAATGATGTCAATTGTTTACTACCAAATTGTCGAAATTAATTCGATATTATTGATAAATGTTTTTTTAAAGCATTTTATTATTAGAATATGTTATACTTACAAATATGAAAAGAAGAAAAACAAAACATAAAAATTTAATAATTTATTTTGGCTTTGCAATACTATGCATGCTGTTTATTATTGTTGTAGCACTTTATTATCCGCTAATATCATTATTCCTTTCAACAATCTTATTCATTATGTTTTTTATATTACTCTTTCGAAGTAAAAGGAAAGCATTTTCAATTATTAATATTATACTTGTATGTATTTGCATAACCTTTAGTAGTTATCAGCTAACAAAAGAAAAAGTAATTGAGACCTATATTGGTATTGATGTATCAAAATGGAATGGTGATATCAACATAGAAGAAGGTGAATATGACTTTGCGATTATTCGCGTTGGATATACCTCAACAACTGATGGAATAACTATAAAAAATGATGAAAAATTTCACAATTTTGTTCAACAATGCATTGATGAAGGGATACCTTATGGGGTATACTATTATTCACTAGCCTCAACGCCTCAACAAGCCAAAAAGGAAGCAGACTTTGTATTAGAAGAGATTAAGGGATATAATCCAACACTTGGAGTATATATTGATATGGAAGACAAACTATATCAAGAGCATTTACCAGTTGAAACCTTAACAAGTTGTGCCCTAACATTTGTTGAAGAAATCGAGAAAAATGGTTACCAAGCTGGTGTTTATGCAAATAAATACTGGTGGGATAACAAATTAGATACAGAACAATTGGATAAGTATTACATGTGGATTGCGATATATAGTGATACCTATACTTTGCAACAACCATATGATATCCACCAATACACAAATACTGGGAAAGTACCAAGTATTGATGGTGATGTTGATTTAAATATTGTGCATGAAAAGTTTTGGTAATATAGGAGGAGTACATTATGGCATATGATGGAATTATGATGCATCAAACAATTAAAGCTTTAGACATTCAATTAAAGACTGGTAGAATTAATAAGATATATCAAATATCAAAATACGAATTATTATTCGTTGTCCGTGCCCATCGTAAAAATATTAAATTTTTACTATCTTGTCATCCAATGTATGCAAGAATGCAACTTACTGACTTACAATACCCAAACCCTGAACAACCAAACACCTTGACTATGTTATTTAGAAAACATTTAGAGGGTGGTTATATTAAGGAAATTGAACAAGTTGAATTAGATCGTATTTGTAAAATTACCTTAGCATGCTATAACGAACTTGGGGATCTTGTAGAATACTATTTATATATAGAAGTTATGGGAAAACATTCCAATATTATTCTATGTAATCAAGATTTAAAAATCATTGATTGCTTAAAAAGAATTAGCCCAAGCATGAATACAACACGTTTTTTACAGCCTGGAGCAACATATCACTTACCACCAATGGATGAACATAAGAAAAACCCCTTTAAAGAACAATATATTGCAGCACCATCGCTAACGAAAGTATATCAAGGAATGGCTCCAATATTATCACGTGAAATCATCTATCGCGTTGATTTAGGACATTCTTTTGATACAATTATGCAAGAAATTGAAACTAGTCAAACGATATATGTAACTACCGTTGAAGAAAAAGAATTCTTTCATGTAATTGAATTAACTCATTTGCATGGAAATTGTAAAACATATCCCTTATTTGAAGGTTTAGATAAACATTATGATGTTATTGACCAAAAAGATCGCATTAAACAACAAACTTCAAATTTACTTCGATATCTACAACAAGAGTATCAAAAAAACACATTAAAATTGGAAAAATTAGAACAGACATTACACTCTTCTAAGAATGCTTCAATGTACCGTATTGCTGGTGATTTGCTTTTTTCAAATCTTCACCTTTTAAAAAAAGGAATGGCATCTATCGATGTCGATAATTACTATGATGGTACTATTGAAACTATTACTTTAGATGTAAAGTTAGACGGTAAACAAAATGCAAAAAGATATTACCATAAATATCAAAAAGCAAAAAATTCAATCAATATTCTGCAAGTTCAAATTGAACTAACAAAGAAAGAAATCGAGTATTTCGATGGACTATTAGCACTATTACAAAATGCATCATACTATGATGCATTAGAAATCAAAGAAGAACTAGAACAATTAGGGTACTTAAAAAAACGTAAAAAATATCAAAAAACAAACAAAAAAATCAAACCACGATATACTACCTATACCACAAAAGATAATATTGAAATTTTAGTTGGTAAAAACAATCTACAAAATGAATATGTTACATTTAAGCAAGCCTCTAGGTTTGACACTTGGTTCCACGCTAAAGATATGCCAGGAAGCCACGTTATTGTTAAATGTGACGTTCTTGATGAATATACTATTCGTCTTGCAAGTAAGATGGCTGCTTACTTTTCTAAAGGAAAGGAAAGTAGTAGTGTACCTGTAAACTATACATTAATTAAAAACATTAAAAAATTAAGTGGTGGTAAACCTGGACAAGTTATATTAGACCAATACAAGACAATATATATTGATCCAGATAATGATTTTTTTGAAGAAATAGAACTAAAAAAATAGATATGCACACCATATCTATTTTCTAATATTTTGTTGTTGATTTCGTTACTCATCCATGTTTCCACATGGATCTTCAACAACAAGTGTTTGTTCATATTGAGGATAATATTTTGGATAATAAACAAGGTTTTCAATATGACGACACTCAATTGGGCATATTACCGGTTGTTCAACATAACGGTTGCTACGAGTTATGCAGACTTTCTTTTCAGCCACAATCGGTTTTACTCCATTGCTAGGCATACCGTTATTAAAAGGACAACAGTTTCTTCGATTTATCATTTTTCTTACCTCCTTATGACATTGTATGTATCCATTTTAATAATGACCGAGACAAACACATATAAAGGAGAAAAAATATGAAAACAATACCTTGGAATATATTTGAAGATGAAATAGAAGCTTATACAATTACCAAAGAGTGTGGTGATATGTCTTTTAATAATCCAGATTATCAACACATTTTAACAAATCGTAAAAATCTAGCAAATTATCTAGACACTACTCTAGAAAGAATGGTTGCACCAAAGCAAATCCATTCAACAACACTAAAAGAGGTTTGTTTGCAAGATGGAGGTAAGGGTATGATCCAGAAATCAGATGCCATTGTTGATTGTGATGCACTATATACAAAAGATAAAGATTTGTACCTATTGTCATTTCATGCTGATTGTACTCCTATTTTACTTTATGCCCGTGATATGGGAATTGTTTGTGCAATTCATTCTGGATGGGTTGGTACAGTTAATCAAATTGTCGATAAGGTTGTTGGTTATTTAATCCAATTTGAAGGCTGTAACCCAGAAAATATGTTTGCCTATATTGGTCCCTCTATTAGTTATGATAATTTTGAAGTTCAAGTTGATGTTATCAACAAAGTAAAAGCGATGAATTTTGACACTTTTAAGTTTTACAAGCAAGTTGATGATATTCATTATCGTGTCGATAATAAAGGATTAAATAAACAACAGCTACTAAATAATGGTATTAAAGAAGAAAATATTACGGTTAGCCCATACTGTACAATAGAAGATAATGATCTATTTTATAGTCATCGCATGAAAGAGTCAGGACGTTCAGCTACAATCATTAAACGTAAATAGGAAAAAGGTACTACTAAGTACCTTTTTTTTGCATCTTATACATTATTTCTGGTATTTGTTCTATTAATCTTGAGGGCATAACCGTGTAATTCTTTTGAGCAACAACATCACCACATTTGCCATGTAAATAAGTAGCAACTTTGAGCGCCCTCATAATGTCATCTGTTTGTGCTACAAAGCAAGAAATCATCCCTGCAAGTACATCCCCCATTCCCGGAACCGCCATTGATTTATTACCACTACAATTATAAAATGATTGCACTCCATCAGTTAATAACGTGTTAGGCCCTTTTAAAACAACATAAACACCATGCTCGCGTGCAAACATAATAGCTTGATCAATTATACTTCCATCATAGCTTGGCTCTAAGAAACGCTTAAATTCTCCATGATGTGGTGTCAATATAATTGGAGCAATATATTCCTTTAGTAATTTTTTATGTTTACTAACAATCGTTAAAGCATCGCCATCAATAATTAATGGTAATTTACACTCTCTTAGTGTTTGCATTACATACTCTTCACTAGCTAGACCCAAGCCAAGCCCAGAGCCAATAACAACTGCTTGATATTGGTAAAATAATTTACTGTCTATTTGATTTTCTCTCTCTAACAAAGTGCATTCTGGAACACTGTTAACAACTGCTTCAAGAACACATGGATGACTGTATACACATACACCACCACTACCACTATGTAAGGCTGCTCTTGCACATAAAACAGCAGCCCCACGATACTGCTTACTTCCTGTTATATGCAATACTCGACCATACATTCCTTTATAACCATCATATTTCCTTGGTTCAATATAAGGCTCTATTTCAACAGGTCTAAGCAATTTTGTAAGCATTGATTTAGATTGTTGACAATCATCAATCTTTTCAATAATTACTTTACCCGTTATTGCTTTTGTATTTGGATGCATAAACACCCTTTTTAACGCAACAAATGTTATTGTTTTTTTTGCGATAATCATCATTGAACCATGATTATAATAATCACAACACATACCACTAGGAATATCAATTGATATACAATTCTTTGCATAATCGTTAATCAATGAAATTAGTTCATAGTCTTTCTTAGCTAATGGTAAATGAAAACTAAAGCCATATATGGCATCTATTACTTGTTGGTATCTCCGCAAGTCAAAAATAAACTTTTGAGTATTGTCAATATCGAATATTTTACCACCACCTTCAAGGTATAGTCCTTTATAGTAGTTTAACGCTTCATTTTGTGATGTTTTTACAAGATAGACTATTACATCTGTTCCACAACTTAAAAGCCTACAAGCTAATGCTAAGCCATCTGCACCGTTATTTCCAGGTCCACATATAATTAGCGTACTCTTTTGCTTGCTTATATTTTTCAATATAGCGGCACTTGCCATATCGACTAGTTCAATTATCGTACTTCCACACCCCAAAAGCATTTGATCATATTTTTTCATTTGCATCGATGTTGCAACATACATATTTATCACCACCTATATATCTTTAGTATATCAAATAACATAAAAAAAAAGCTAGAATAATCTAGCTTTAAATACATATTAGTATGGTCTTACAAAAGTTGGTGTTCCAGCAATCCCTACTGAAGAAATTACTGTTTGGTTACCTAAGTATCCACCATGAACAGCTTGACCGTTTCCAATATAAATTGCAACATGTCCTGAATATATAATAATATCCCCTGGCTGTGCTTGTGAAGACGGTACTACTGTACCATATCTATAGAATCCACTTGGACCAATATTTCCTGTGTAAATACCTTGAGATGCTAATGCATCTTCTACCATCTTAGTACAATCTTGGTATTCTCCAAGTTGTGCTAAAGCGGCTGCAACAAGTGAACCACCAGTTGCTGAACTACCATATGTTGGTTCTTCTTCTTTTACAACTACTTTTAAAGTTTCGCTACCTGTGTTTCCTGAAGAATCAGTTACACTATAAACTACTTCTTTTGTTCCAGATGTAGATGTTGATACGCTACCATATGTTACATTTGCTTTAACATCACCATCTTTGTTATCTGTTGCAGAATATAAGTTACCTGCTAAATCTACTGAATCACCAATGTTTACTTCAATTGTACCTTTTCTAATAGTTACAACTGGTGCTTCTGTATCTTTGATTGTTACATTAACTGTATGTACTGCTTCATTTCCAGAACTGTCGACTGCTTTAATTGTAATTTCTTGATTTGTATCTAATAATGTTGTATCGACATTTCCTTCAATTGTTGTTGTTACTTCTTCATCATAGTTATCAGTTACTGTAGCAACTTTGCTAAGTTCAAACGTTTCTCCATAATTGATAACTGGGTTTTCACCATTTGTTAATGTGATTTCAGGAGCTGTAAAATCAGCTACTGCAAAATCATATGTTTGTTCTGTTTTATTTCCAGAACTATCTGATACCGTCAATGTAATTGATTGTACCGAAATCGCATCAGTAGTTAATGCTTTGTCTGCCTCAATGAATGGTGTAACATCACCATCAACATCATCAATTGCAGTTACGTAACTTGTAATATCGCTACTTCCTTTAACTGGTACTTGGATAACATAACCTTCGCTTGCACCTTGTACGTTAATTTGTGGACCTTTAGCATCAATTACATCTACATAAATTGTTTTTACTGCCTCATTATAAAATTCATCAGTTGCTACTACCTCAACTGCATATGATCCTAATTGATCATTTTGAATTGCGCTCATATCGACTTCTACTGCGATATTTTCACGACTTGATTGATTGTCTGTAACATCAACCGCATCTGGATTAAATTCCTCTCCATAAGGTAATGAAATTCGTTCAGAGTTAATTACTGGTGCTTCTCCGTCAATTGCAGCGTAACCAACAAGCATAAACGTAAATACACATAATAATGGTATGAACATTGCCTTTCTCCCTGCAATGTGTTCATTAAAGATTTTCGAGACCTTACTCTTTAAACACTTCTCCATTTGTTTCCTCCTTTCAAGAAAATACAAGTATTATTATACACTTTTTTTTCATTTTTTCCAATGCAACAGCCCTCTTTTTGGGTTTCAAATCACACGAAACATGCATAGGTACAGCGTTTAGAGAAAAGTTCGTTTTTTTTCTTTTTTTTTATATTTTTTTTCGTTTTTATATAATCCTAAATAGGTTTAGTGTGATTTTGGATTTTAGCAAGAATAAAAACCCATACTTTTGTTCTTTTTTTTATCTTTTTACACTATTCTACAAATAATATAATTAACTCTTTTGCTAACAAAATTAACAAACTATGGTAAGATAAAATAAATGGAGGTTAACTATGAAAATACTTATTATTTCTGATTCGCATATTCTTTCAAAAAACAAAATAATTGAATTAATAAATCGCATAAATGCTGATGCAATTATTCATTGTGGCGACATCTATCATAGCTACGATGTCCCCCTAGCAAATCACTTCTATAATGTCAAAGGAAACAACGACTTCGGAGATATACCTAGTGAGCGCACTATTACACTAGATAGTCTTTCCTTCTATATTTGTCATGGACATCGCCATTATGTTGAAAGTGGTACTAGCTACTTAGAAGAATTTGCTACAAAAAAAAGGATAGATGTCGTCTGTTTTGGACACACACATATTCCCTTTTACAAAAATATTAATAATACGATATATATCAACCCTGGTTCACTTAGCTATCCACGCGGAAAAGTACGTTATCCGACATACTTTCTATTTGATACCACAACTTCTTTAGGGGATTTCTACAATTATGAAACTGACGAAATTTGTAATCCATTCATAAGCACCAAAAAACAATCTTTATTTTCAAAATTCTTTAAGTAACATAAAAACTCATCTATAAGGATACTCCTTTATAAATGAGTCTTTTTTTATGCAAATTGTAAATAAATAGTAAATGTATCATTATTTGTTTTATGGTACCCATGACCCAAAACAAATAAATGCTTATTGATTTGTTTATCAACATTATCATATGTTGGGATAACAATATTAAAATCTTTAATATTAAGATATTCCGTAGTCGGTTGTCCTGAAGCATAATTGTGTTCCTCATTTAGAGCACTTTGAGCTTTAACATAGGCAAAGTATCCATTACCAAATGATAGCTCTAGAACACCACTATGTTCAATCCTACCAACCAAACTTCCAAACACATTGAAATAATCAAATGATGTTACCTCAAATTCCTTATGCATAACAAACGTTCCTATTTCTGTTTGTGTTATTGTTTCACCATTATCATACTCTAATATAAAACACATGTGACTAATATTATTTCCTACATAATTTAGTTTAACAATATCTCCTTGTTGTTCAAGTGTTGTAATCACCATATCAGGGGTTGCATCTAGATTAACAAATGTATATATATTAATCATTAAATACACTGTTGTAGGAATAATCAATAGTAACATAAGTAATTTTTTCATTATTATCATCCCCTTTCTACATTGTTTATTATAGAACATTTACTTATATTTTTAAAGCCATGTTACTTACTGCTTAGCTTTAATCATTTTTTCAACCAAATCTTTATCTAATTTTTCCACAAATTTTGTAACCATGTTTACTGTGGCATCATAATCATCTGTATGAATAATAGTATGATGAGAATGCATATATCTTGAAGGGATCGATACAGTTAAGGCAATTACACCAGCATTCACCTTCGATAATTCTCCTGAGTCAGTCCCACCTGCTGTAAGCATGTCTAATTCATAATTAATATTATTTTCTTTACAAATATCTTCTAATTCCTGTAAAAGTCCAGTGTGACCAATTACACTGCCATCCATAACACTTAATACTGCGCCACATCCGCATTTAACATCGCCACTATCTCCAGGTAAATCTTTAGAGAATGTAACATCAATCGCAATCGATACATCTGGTTGTACCATTTGTCCAGTAGTTTTAGCCCCACGTAACCCTACTTCTTCTTGTACTGTACCTGCACCATATACTGATGCTTTTATTTGTTTTCCTTTTAGGTTTCTTAGAACATCTACAACAACACATGCACCAATACGATCATCAAATGCTTTTGACATAATGTATTTTTCATTAGCCATCACTGTAAACTCTGACTTTGGAGTAATTGGGTCACCAACTAAAATCCCTAAATCTTTTGCTTCTTGTTTTGAGGCTACACCAATATCAATAAAAGCATCTCCTGGTTCTACAACTTGTTTTCTTTGTTCTGGCGTTTTACCATGTGGTGAAGGACTACCAAATACTCCTGTAATCTCTTTACCAGTTCTTGTTGTAATTGTAACTAAAGATGATGGTAGGTTTTGTCCCATCCATCCACCAATTGGATTTACTTTAATATATCCTTTATCATCAATTTCTTTAACAATAAAACCAATTTCATCAATATGTCCTGTAAGCAACACTTTAATATCTTCACTACCTTTTTTTACACCGATAATGCTTCCTAAAGTATCATATTGAATTTCATCAACACAATCTTCAATATAACCTTTCATCATTCTTGTTGCTTCTTTTTCAAATCCTGATATACCATTTACTAATGTTAAGTCTTCAATTAATTTTAAATCTGCCATAATCTAACTCCTTTATTTCTTTCTTACAAAATTATAGTATAAAATAACAGAAAAACAAAATAAAAAAAGCTGAAATTCAGCTTTAATTAGTTTGCTAATGCTTTTTTAGCAGTTTCTACGATAGTAGTGAAACCTTTTGGATCAATGATAGCGATTTCTGATAACATTTTTCTGTTAATCTCTACACCTGCTAATTTTAATCCGTGCATTAATTTTGAATATGAGATTTCATTCATTCTTGCAGCAGCATTAATACGTGCAATCCATAATTTTCTCATATCTCTTTTTACTTGTCTTCTATCTCTATATGCATATGCTAATGAGTGCATAAC
Organism: uncultured Erysipelotrichales bacterium; assembly: GCA_964369175.1. Classification (GTDB taxonomy): domain Bacteria; phylum Bacillota_I; class Bacilli_A; order Erysipelotrichales; family Coprobacillaceae; genus Tannockella. The sequence goes on from CAYJEM010000011.1 coordinate 27,157, forward strand.
TTGTTCGTTAGCTGTTTTATATAAAGTATGTTTTGAACCATAGTATCCTTTGGCTAATTTTAATATTTTTTTTCTTCTACGTCTTGTAGTAAATCCACCTTTTACTCTTGCCATTCTTTATTCCTCCTATTTACTGTTAATTACTTAGGTAATCTTGATTTAATTCTTTTGTAGTCTGAAGCACTAACTAATGTAGCTTTTGCTAAGTGTTTCTTTTGTTTATGAGTTTTATTGTGTGCTAAGTGAGATGTATAAGCATGACTACGCTTTAATTTCCCACTACCTGTTCTTTTAATACGTTTTTTAAGACCACTGTGTGTTTTCATTTTTGGCATAACTTGTTCCTCCTAAAAATTATTTTTTCTTTGGTGCTAATATTGCAGTTAAAGTACGTCCTTCCATTTTAGCTGGTTTTTCTACCGTACAAAATTCCATACATTCAGCAACGAAATCATTCAAAATCTTTTCCCCAAGATCAATATGAGCTAATTGTCTTCCTTTAAAACGAATTGCGATTTTTACTTTGTCACCATCTTCAAGCCATTTTAACGTTCTTTTAAGTTTAACGTTTTTATCATGAGTATCAATCGTAACTGATAATTGTGTTTCTTTAAGAGTCACAACTTTCGAATTCTTTTTCATCTCACGAACCTTTTTTTGTTGCTCAAAGCGATACTTACCATAATCCATAATACGACATACCGGTGGTTTTCCGTTTGGAGCCACACATACTAAATCTAGGTTTTTATCATAAGCAATGTTTATTGCTTCATTTCTGTTTAATACACCTAGTTGTTCACCTTCTTGATCAATAACTAAAACTTCTTTAAATCTAATTTTTTCATTAATTAAGTCTTCTTGTTTATTCGGTTTTTGATTTGAATATCTGCTAATAAAAGCCACCTCCAGTTTAGTAGTTAAAATAAAAAGTGAGTACATCGAGCACCCACAAAATTGACAATAAGATAATATATATATATCTTAGCGACATTAGCCCATCGATATTCTCAATCGGGCGAGAAGCAGGCACTTCTTCTTTCCACTACTTTTCATTTACCTGAACATGATATCACTATCACCAATACATGTCAATGTTTATTTAAATAATTTATAAAATATTTCAGGCGCATCTTTTTTCAAAGAAATAATCTTCTTTGTAATTGGATGTTTAAATTCAAAATCAAAACAATGTAATCCTAATCTTTTTATTGGATTTGTAGTTGAACCATATTTTTTATCACCAACAATACTATGATTAATAGATTCCATATGTACACGAATTTGGTTTTTTCTACCAGTATCTAAATATACCTCTAATAATGAATTATTTTTATTTTGTTTCATTACTCTATAGTGCGTAATGGATAACTTACCACCTTTATTTGTAATGTATACTTGTTGTGTTTTTGATTCATCTAAATAATTTTTAATTGTTCCTGATTTTTTTTGAACCATTCCTTCAACAAGCGCTAAATATCCTCTTTTTATAACAATATTGTTCCAATCATTTTGTAACAGTTGCTTCATCTTTTCGCTTTTAGCAAATAATAGTATTCCTGAAGTATCACGGTCAAGACGATGAACAATGAATATTCGATTGTTTTTGTTTTGTGATTTTACATACTGACTCACTTCATGATAGGCCGTTTTTTCTTTTTCACCACCACCAGACATACTAAGCAAACCGCTTGGTTTATTAATAATAATACAATCTTTATCTTCAAATAAAATTTCCAAGTTATTATTTTGTTGTTCTTTTTTTATTTCAACAATATCACCAACTTCTACAAGCGTATCAAATTTTACTTGATTATTATTATTTATATATACTTGTTGATACTTTAAGTATAGTTTACTATTTTTACGATTTGTATGAATCATTAGAAAATCTAATAATTGCATTTGTTTTTTTACTGTATATTTCATTTTATCACCCTGCATCACTATAACATAAAACAAGTTATTTTAAAAATAACTTGTTAATACTTCTATATTATTTTATTTACATCGGTTTCAAATTGTAACGTACAGCCATTTAATAATTCTAAACATTTATCAATGCGGCGTTTTTCTAATAATGTTGTTGGATGATGTGCATCAAAGCCAAAACATACTTTTGACTGATTATCTAACAAAGAGAAAAATTCAATACTTGGATAAGAATATTTATCTTTATCATTATACATCAACTGTCCATATCGTAAACCATTTAAATTCACTTCTAAAACAGCCCCATTTCTTTTTGCAGCTTCAATTATAATTAATGAAGCATCTTTACATGCTGGTGTATATTCTCTTCTACCTAACATAAAATAGTCAGGATGAGCTACATATTTTGTTAAACCAATATCTAGAGCTCTTTCAATTTGTCTTGCATACATTAATACATCGTCATCATTATTGAAATAGTCATAATTATACCCTTCAACATATCGAAAGTGTTGACCGATAATCATATAATCTACTTTTTCTTTCATCTCCAATAAATATTCTTCTTGCTCTTTGAAATATTCTATTTCAAAACCAACAAGAATATTAATCTTATCTTTGTATTTCTCCTTTAACTCATACATAGTTGATAAATATTCCTCAATATCCTTATTTAAGATACGATCCGAATATATCTCTACTCCTGGGTATGCAATATGTTCACTAAACCCAAGGGTTGTAAAGCCAGCTTCAATAGCTGCTAAAATATACTGTTCATCATACCCTACTGCGTGATGACATCTAGTTGTATGAGTATGGATATTAAATAGTTGCTTCATCACATATATCCAACACATTATGCTTCGACACCGAGACATATATATCTTGTTTTGTATCGTATAATTGGAAACTTCTAAATAACACATCACAGTGTATATCTACACCCTCAACTGTAATTGTATAGCGTAAAACATTACCGTGTACAAGATTTTCTTTTACAATCCCTTTAAAGATATAGTGGTCTGTTGGATCAAGAGCATCGAGTGTTTCACTTAGTGAAAATGTTTCTGGACGAATTGCTACATAGTTTGTAGAAAAATCATCGTTGAATATTTTTTTAGCAACCACATTTTCTAAGATATTGTAATGTCCTATAAATTCTGCTGCAAATTTAGTTTTTGGTGAAGTATACATTTCAATTGGATTTGCCGACTGTTCAATACGTCCAGTATTAAATAAGTGTATTGTATCTGACATAATCATTGCTTCATCTTGATCATGTGTTACAAACACAGTCGTAATTTTTAATTTTTTTTGAATTCGTTTAATACGATTTTGGAGTGATTTTCTAAGTTTTGCATCAATTGCACTTAAAGGCTCATCAAGTAATAAAACCTTTGGTTCGTGAACAATTGATCTAGCAAGAGCAACACGTTGTTGTTGACCACCTGACAATTGATCTGGATAACGTTTTTCACGTCCTACTAAATCCACTAATTCAATTACTTCTGTTACTTTTTCTTTAATAGTCTTTGTATCTACTTTTGCAAGTTTTAAACCAAAGGCAATATTTTCATATACTGTCATATTTGGAAATAATGAATATTGTTGAAAAACCATTCCAATACCACGTTTTTGTGGTGGTAAATTGGTAACATCTTTCCCATCAATAATAATTGAACCACCATTTATTTCTTCAAGACCGGCAAGACAACGTAGCAATGTTGATTTCCCACAACCAGAAGGTCCTAGTAAAGTTATTAATTCTCCTTGTTCCATTGTTAGACTTAAATTATCTAACACTGTAACATCATCATATTTTTTTGTAATATTTTTAAATTCAATAAAGCCCATTAGTTTATCCCCTTCTTCTTTGTTTTACTCTCTAAATAAAGCGCCGTAATTGACATTAATAATGTTGTAATAAATAAGAATACAACAACTGCACTTGTTTTTTGTCCTGATTGTGCCATTACATTATATAAATAAATAGATGCTGTTTGGTAATAACTTCCCCCAATAATATTTACAATAACGAAATCTCCAAAAACAATTGATATTGAAAGCATCATTGATATCATTATCCCCGAAAGCATATTAGGTACAATCACACGGATAAAGGCATACAGTTTAGTACACCCTAGCATTTGCGCTGCTTCCAGCAAACGAATTACTGGTATAGTATTTAAACTGTTTTTTAGTCCTCGATACATATACGGTAATATGATAATACAATATGCACCTATTAATAGCACAAAACGATCCGACAGAATAGTCGGTGACCCAGCATATAGTGATAAAATACCAACTGCTAGAATAACTCCTTGTATTGCATATGGAATTGTACAAACAATTTCAACATATTTTTCAATTTTAGGACAGTGAACTATCATTACATAAAATACAAGCAATAAACAAATAGTACATAGTATTACTGGTAAAATTGCGATAAACACTGACCTTCCTAAACTTTCCCAAAATAAGGCATCACTAATAATCTCTCCATAAAATTTAAATGTTAAATTTTCAGGCAAGATACTAGTCCATTCATTAAATATCGAAAATACAAATGTTAATAAAAGTGGTATTAATAAATATGATGATATGATAATAAGAAATATTCTATTTCCGATTGTTGTTTTCTTCATTACTTTACACCTCTACTTCTTTTAGAAATTCTAGTTGTAAGTTGCGTCATTACAACCATTAATAGCATTAAAATAACTGCTAAAGCTGATCCAAAGTTAGGATTTTGAACAATATCTCCAGTAAACTGTTCAGAGATACGGATTGGTAAGAACATTGCATTTCCAGATAACAATGCATATGCTGTTGCATATGCTGCTATTGCATTAGCAAATAAAACACTAACTGTTCCTAGAATACTTGGTAGTAAACAAGGCAAAGCAACTTTAACCCAATATATAAATTCATTTCCACCAAGTAATTTAACTGATTCTTTCCATTGCTTTTTTAACCCGGCAAACGCTGGCATCAATAACAATGTTGCTAGTGGTATTTGGAAATACACATACGTTAATAACACCCCATTTGTAGAATATAAATCAAAATCTGCTAGAAAACTAATCCCATACGTTTCACCAATTAATGTAAATATTCCAACATTACCAAATAAGATAATAAATGCAAACGCTAGTGGGATTCCTGCAAAGTTCGAAGTAATATTTAATATACTTGTGAATATTCTTTTTGTTCTTGATGAAGATGAACTTGCTGATTTTGCACCAAAAAATGCCACAACAATTCCTATCACTACTGAGATTAATGATATTGTAATACTGTTAATAATTGATTTTGAATAAAGTTCTTTTGAAAATGCATCAATAAAATGTTGCATTGTAAATCCACCATCACTCGTTGTGATACTTCGATATAAAATCGTTGCTAATGGTAGAATTTCAAATATAAATACAATTACTACAAAAGGTAGTAATGCAAATAAAAACAATTTACTTTTCTTCACTTAATTGAATCTCCAATTCTACCATCTCTTTGGATGGTGCAATATCTAAAAGCTTACATAAAAGTGGTGCTATTTGTAATGTGTTTAGCTCCTTACTATGTTTCCCCATTTGTACCTTATCACTAATAATATATAGCATAGTATCTTGTTGTCTTGATGAAACGCCACCATGCATTGTCATTTCATCCATCCCATGGTCACTACCGATAACTACTTGGTACCCTTGTTCAACCCATTTGCTTATATTATTAGATAGGATAATATCATTCTTCATAGCCGCTACATGATATTGTTTTGATTCACAACCATGATGATGACCGGCATCATCAATATTCATCGGATGTATAAATACAAAATCATGATCTTCATTTGCCATCATCGAATTAGCAATATTATATAAATGGCTATCTGGGAAGCAATCTTCATAATAAAAAAAACCATTTTGAATTTTTGCTTCACTGTTACATACAAACATATCTTTATCAGCTACAAACGGAGTTTTAACATACAACTCACTTATCCAATAATAACAAGCAGCTAATGATTTTTTCTTAGCTGCTTGTAATATATCGAATATACTTGTAGTTGTTGACATGTCTTGAATCGCATTGTTTACAATACCATGCTTAAATACTGGTACTCCTGTAAATATTGTTTCATACATAGGTCTTGACATCGATGGCAATTCCCCTTTTACTAGATAACTAGCTGCTTGCATATTTTCTACTAAATGAGATAAATACCCCATTCTTTGGCAAGCTACTTCACTATTTAAACCATCTAGTAAGACATAAACTACTTTATTCATATTATGATCCTGCCTTTACCATTACTTCTTCTTTCCATTTAAGTGGTAATTCTGCTGCTGTTTTGTCCCATGCGTCCATATCCTCTACGAATCTTGCATTTACATATTGTTCATCAGGAATCATTGCGGCTTCCACTTCTGCTGGTAATTCAACATCACGCACTGGTTTAGCATAACCTTTTGCTAAGTTAATTTGCCCTTCATCACTTAAAATATATTCTCTAGCAAGCGCTGCTGCATGTGGTCTTTGTGTATATGCATTGATAATTGTTGTATATCCACTTTGTACAGAACCATCAGTTGGCACATTTACTTGGAAATTCATGTTAGGGTTGTTTTCTAAGATTAAATCTTTGTATCCAAGAGCATTATAATCCCATAAGATTGCTACTCCAATTTCACCTTTTTCAATACGTGCTAGATTTAATTCACCTTGATCAATTCTTCCTTGTTCTGCTAATTTTGCAAAATA
>CAYJEM010000011.1:33949-39705 GCA_964369175.1 uncultured Erysipelotrichales bacterium
CCCCAGTTTGCCCATGAGTCTGGCATTGCTACTGAATTGATTTCTCCCTCTTTTTTTGCTTCTTCAACTATTTGATCTACCGTTAAACTATTTAAATCAACTTCTGTTGCAGTTGACGCTGATGAAGCACAACCTGTCATTACTGCTGCTACTGCTACTAATAATACATTTTTAAATAACTTTTTCATAAATTCCTCCCTGTTAGTTACTATGTAAGTATATCGAACTTGTACAGTAGAAATAATCAACAATGGGTAAACTTTATGTTAATGTATTTTGTAAAATTTGTTTTTTCTTAACAAAAAAAGACATCCTTAACATTTCTATAACTATTTCTAAACACTGCAAGAAATAATCAAAAATATTTGGATGCCTTTATTTATTTCAATAAACGATAAGCCATTAAAAGTGTCACATATCCAATAAGCATATATATAATATAAGCAACTGGCCATATCATTGTAAACATTAATGATGTAAGTAAAATAATTAATGTCCCTAAAACTGCAATTACATAATTTAAAATATTACTACGATTTTGTCTGTTGGCTAATTTAAACATTGATAAGATCGCTTGTTCACCCGAAGTTGTAAGTAAAATATCGCTATTTTCTACCACTTCACGATCATGTAAGCCACCTCTAGCAACACTTACAAAAGCTCTTTGTAGCAATGCTACATCTTTACTTGAATCACCAATATATAATACTGGTCCTATTTTTTCAGCCTTGTCCATGATTTCACATTTCTGTTCAACAGTTAAATCATTATGAATCTGGTATTGATCATTTTCTAGTGTAATTGGTCCATCATTAAAAATAATCAAATCTTTATGTAGTCCTTTTAATTTTTTAAATAATTCTAATTCTTCATCTGTTACTGTAATTCCATCAAAACGATCATAAATAATTGTACTACAGTGCCCCACTGCACTAAGCCCACTATTTTCTTTAATTATAATGCCATCTTGGAAGGCTCTTGCAACTCCTGCAAGAACATTAAATGAAGATGCTTGTTTTTGTAAGAAGGTACCTGAAACACTAAGTACAATCGCACCAAAGTATAGATAACGATAGTTGTCTTCTGGATTGATCAAGATTGTAATAATTGGTGTAAGAATACCAATTGCTAGCATCCCATAATTAAAGTACATCATAAATGTTGATAACATTTTTTGACTTGTCGAACGATATGTTGGTGCTAACGAAGCAATATCTATTAACTTACTAAAAGCACTGTGATGGTATAAATATTCAACTTCAACAATGATTTCACTATCAATATTAATTGTTCCACTTGATATTGATTGACCGACACAAATTTCACTAGCAACTGCATTTCCATCTGTTGCAAAAGTATCAACTTGACTATTTCCTTCTATAATTTTTCCACCTAGTCCAACTGTCTCTCCTGGAAAAACAACAAGTTTGTCTCCAATATCAAACTCTTCTAACGGTACCATTTGATAACTATCAGCAACTTGTTTACGCCCAAGTACTGGTACTGAAACTTTACGATCAATATGATCAATAACGGTAGATATAATCTTTATCGTTATAAGTTCAAAGATTTGATATAATAAGACAACAATAATTGCTTCAACATAGCGACCATAAATATATCCCATAAGACAACCAACCAAAACAAATAAATGTTCACTTAAATACACTTTATTTCTAATGTCACGATATACTTGTCTAGCTATACGATCACTACAGCACGCAAGTGCAATAAACCACGAAATCATTGGCAATACTGGTGAATCACTCGTTGATACAAGTCCAATTGCTAGGGCAACTAAAAATGCACCTACACGAATATAACGACGAATATAACGTTGATTAAATAAATCTTCTGATTTAAATGGTTTATGCCATTGTTCAATATCAATGTTTGGATTAACTTTATCAATAATTCGGTTTATTCTTTTTAATGCAATGCTATCATTTGTAACTAATTTTAATAATTTATTTGGGAAATCAATTTCCACTTTTTCATACATACTATATTTTGATAGTATTTCTTGTATTGCTGATGCATCTTCTTCAGTTTCAAGATTAGTGAACATAAAGATTGTTTCTTTTTTCTCATTGCTTTCTTTATATACACGTTTTCTTTGGTTTACAATTTCATGAATAACTAATGATTCATCTACTGTTGCAACTTTTTCTTTAATCATCGTATCATCTGCACACTCAAATGATATTGATGTATTTCTTACTTTTATCCTAGATACTTCTTCTAGTTCATTTAATAAGATGGTAATCTTATTAACATCGTCTATAGAATTAATATTCTCTATATGGAAATTACGTTTCATAAAACTCTCCTTTATATATAAGCGAAGTTATTATAGCACAATGTTACAATATACGCAAAATTGTCTAGATTCAATCTTTAATTACTCCAGTTTTTTTGTTTTTCACAAGCACAAAATGCTCATTAAATTCACCTTCGGTACAAGATAAATCAAATTCATCTCCATATATTTTATAAAAAAGTTGTAGCATCCCATTATCACGGATTGTACAATTATATGTCTTTAAACGACTAAATAAAACTTGTTGTTCTTTCCCTACATAAATATACATTGTTTTAATACAACGACATATTTCCCGTCTCCCTGTGTTTGCGATAACTGCCACCTCTTTTCTAACTCTATAATAGACTTATACACTATTTAAAATAAATAATACAAGTTTTATACACTATTACTCAGTTTCTATTTTTAAAAGTGATTTTTTATTTAAAACGAATGCTTCGATTGTTTGTCCAACATTCACACTTGGCTTTTCCCACAATAAATTACTTTTCTTCAATAATCTATTTCCTGCTACTACGTAAGAATACTTCACGCGATAAGGCGACTGCTTAATAAATCGTACTCTTTTATCGATATATACATCTTCTACCATTACATTACTTGAAACTCCCTGTTCAATTAATAAATGTTTTTCACGATCCTTCTTTACAATAATTTGATAAAAAATATTTGAAAGTATTGAAAGGATAAATGTTATAACAAGAAAAGCATAAAAGAATTGATTTTGATCTTGAATTGCTGACTTAGATGATGGTGTTAATATACCAATATATATCAATATTGTTAGCAGAAAAAAGACTAACCCAATAATAAGGAACAAATATCGATAAATACTTTCTATATATCTTGGTTTTTTCATAATGACTCCCCCTTTTCTATAAGTATAGTAAATTATTTATCTATTGTCGAATAGATATCAAAAAAACTAGCCTATAAAGACTAGTTTTTGCTAAATGATAGTAATTCCAAGTCTGGATTTTTATCCAGTGCCCAGCGTACGCCCCAATCATTTGTAAATAATAATAAATATTGACCTTTTAAGTCTTGTACTTTCTTTGTATCAGATGATAGATTTAATGTTTTTAAATCTTGATCTGTTTTTACCCAGCGAATATATTGATAAGGTAATGGCGAAGTAATAATCTCTACATTATACTCATTTAACAAGCGATGTTCTAATACTTCAAATTGTAGTACTCCTACAACACCAACTATAATTTCTTCCATACCACCACCAATATCTGTAAATATTTGGATAGCTCCTTCTTTTGCAATTTGCTCTACACCTTTAACAAACTGCTTTCTTTTCATTGTGTTTTTATTACGGATCAAACGGAAATGTTCTGGCGCAAATGTTGGTATACCATCAAATGCATAACGTTTTTTACCTGTCGTAATCGTATCACCAATAGAAAAGATTCCCGGATCAAATACCCCGATAATATCTCCTGCAAATGCTTCTTCAACTTCTTGCCTTTCATCTGCCATTAATTGCTTAGATTGACTTAGTTTAATCTTTTTACCACCTTGGAAGTGATACACTTCCATACCTTTTGTAAACTTACCTGAACAAATACGCATAAATGCCATTCTATCACGGTGTGCTTTGTTCATATTTGCTTGAATCTTAAATACAAATGCACTAAAGTCTTCACTTGTTGGCTCAACAACTGTTTCACCAGCAACTCTTGCCAAAGGTGCAACTGTCATATCTAAGAAATGACGTAGAAATGGTTCAATACCAAAGTTTGTAAGAGCTGAACCAAAACATACTGGCGATAACTTTCCAGAGCGTACACGCTCCAAATCAAACTCATTACCAGCAATATCTAATAACTCAACGTCTTCTTGTAATTTATCATATAAGCGGTCTTCTAAAATTGCTTTTAAACTTGCATCACTAGCATCTAATGTTTCAGTATCAACTTCTTTTTTACCACCGTCAACAGGAATAAAACGAATAACCTTTTTATCATGTCTTTCATATACCCCTTTAAATTCTTTTCCAGCACCAATTGGCCAGTTTACAGCACATGTTTCAATACCTAATTCTTGTTCAATTTCTTCAAGTAATTCATATGGTTCTTTTGCTTCTCTATCCATTTTATTTACAAATGTAAAAATTGGGATATTGCGCATTGTACATACCTTAAATAATTTACGAGTTTGTTCTTCGACCCCTTTTGATGCATCAATAACCATCACTGCACAATCAGCAGCCATTAGCGTACGATACGTATCTTCTGAGAAGTCTTGATGTCCTGGAGTATCTAAGATATTTATACAAAAACCATCATATTCAAATTGCATAACTGATGATGTTACTGAAATCCCTCTTTGTTTTTCAATTTCCATCCAGTCACTTGTTGCATGGCGACTATTTTTCTTTCCTTTTACAGTACCAGCTAACTGAATTGCTCCACCGTATAATAAGAACTTTTCCGTTAGTGTTGTTTTACCAGCATCAGGATGGGAAATAATCGCAAATGTTCTTCTTTTTTCTATTTGTTTAATAAATTCACTCATTGTTTATCTCCTTGCAAAGTCAATGATATAGTTTCCTACTACAATTGTCAATAAATAGCACAGTAATATCGCCACATTACACATTTAGGCATTTAAAAACATTACCACAATAGTAATGTTTTCATTATTCATCATTTTTAACTAGGTTTTCAATAATTTTATTTGTTTTTTCCATATATGGTGATATTTGTTTTTTTAAATATGACTTATATACAAAATAGCCTACGACAAATGCAATCACAACGATTAAAAATATTGTTTGTTCAATCATTGTTAACACCTCTTTTTTCAATTTTTTGATCAATTATATCTTCTATATCTTCAATATTTTGTAGTAACTTTTTCATTCTATCTAGATAAGTATAATACAATAAAAGAAATACCATTAATGCAAAGTATAAACATACTAATATATTAATCATTGTTTTGTTCCTCCTGTAGGAATTTCGAATCTTTAATTATATTTTCTAATTCATCTATTTTTAATTGAACCTTTTCGATATTTTTCTTTAGTCTAGGAAAATATAGTAAAAAAGTAACAGCTCCTAAAACGACCCCTATAAGCATTGCAACAACTAAACCAGTAGAACCGGTATTATAAAGTATCTCCATACATTTTATCTCCCTCTTGAAGAATCAATTGATTTAATCCTGTCATTTAATTTCATCAATCTTTCTTCCATATTATTTATATCTTTATACGTATTTAGTATATGAAACAACGCAATTAAAACCGTAACTGTAGCTAAAACAATGATTTTCATTTCACTATTATCCATTTTAATTCCCCCTTGTATAATTATATCTTAATTATACAATACAATAGACTATTATTCCATTAGTATAATAAAAGGGCTCTATACTTTTACTGGGGGACAAATAAGTCTTCCAGTTTTTCTTTACAATA
>CAYJEM010000012.1:0-38593 GCA_964369175.1 uncultured Erysipelotrichales bacterium
ATTGGAGATTTAATTGTAACTTGTAGTAGTAAATTTTCAAGAAATTATCAAGCAGGATATAAAATTGGTAAGAGCAATGATGTAGAATCATTCCTAAAAGAAAACACACTAACATGTGAAGGAATTCGTACATGTAAAGTTGTTTACTTGGACGCCACGCAAAATGAAGCTATTGACGTACCAATTATTGAAGCAATTTATCGCGTTATTTATCTGCAAAAAAACCCAAAAGATGAAATTGCAAGATTAATGGAAAGAGAATTGAAGGTTGAATCGTAACATAATATAAGTTGCTGCATACAATAATGTATGGGGTGGAAATTATGAAAAAAAATGATTCTTTTTTAGAGAAGGTATCTAAAAAAACAAATGTTAATAAGGATGATATTATTTCTCTAGCAAACTCTTTACAAACAAAGAATTTAAAAAATGAAAAAGATATTCAAGAATTCATTGAAAATGTTGCAAAATTAACAAATAAAAAAATTGAACCTGAAAAAATGAATAAACTAGTTGATATAATAAAGAATAATAAAGTTCCAAAAGATATTGAAAATATGGTAAAATAAGATGCATAAGCATCTTTTTTGTTTATTTATAGAATTAAAATCAGGGAGGAAAAAAATGAATTGTCAATTATGTGGTCATCACAACTCAAGCAATAGTACGCGATGTAGTAATTGTGGTGCAGTACTAACTAGCAAAACAGTTTCATCAACTAAGCACTTTCAAAAAAATCAAAGTATATCGACAAGTGAATATCAATCTGTACGTAAGGATGTATCAAACAATGGTTATCAGTATATAAGAACAATAAATGACAATGCAAATACTCCTAGAAAAACATTGTCTTTTACATCTGCAACAAGTATTATCTTAGGAATTATAGCCATATTTGTAATTGTTGGAACATATGCATTTTTATACGGTGTTTATGGTACACATGCCCAAGCATTAGAGTATGCTAAAATGATATTAGCTAGAGACTCAGCTATTTTAGAATATACTGATATTGAAAAAGAAGGAATGCTTACTAAAGAGTTTTATGAAAGTAGTGTAGAACCAATAGATAATGCAACCGATATAAAAATCTATGCTATTGATAACTTTCGTACTTGGGCATCTGTATCTTATCAATATCAAATAGATGGCGAAGTTAAATATGGCAGTTTTTCTATGGAACCAAATGGAAAAAGCGAAATGATGTTTTTTCTACAATATGATTTAAGATTTGAAGATTCATTGATTCTAGAAGATTTTAGGATGATGTTAAATGAGGATTCTACAATTTATTTTGGTGATCAGGAGGTTGATTCACAATATGTAAGAACGGAGGGTAATAAAAAAATATATGAATTTAATGAAATTTACCGCCATACATTAGAAGATGCAAATGTTATAGTTTCTGGATTTGACGTAAGTGTCATAGGCAGAGATTCAAAATATCTAAACTATTCTTTAACAAAAGAAGATGAAGATGCAATTGAAGAGTTATTTGAAGAAACAGTTCTAGATACAATGAAATTAGAGTATCAAAAATATGCCACTGAAGAAATATCAGTACCTGGGGAAAGTGTTCAAGTTGAATTAGAAAACTTTGAGCTTGAAATTGATTCTTATTTTGAATATGAAGTAGAAGAAGGAAATATTGTACTAAAACCTGATTTAGACATTACTACAGATGTAGTTGCAACCGTTCCAGGATCTGATTTTTTAGAAAAAGAAACAATTGAAGTAAGCGTTAATCCAATTATTTATGTAAAAAAAGTAGATGGTAATATAGTATTTGAATACGTTAGGTATGGTTATTAAAAAACTGACATCTTTTGTTGGTTTTTATTATATTATTCTCGCAAATAATATTTATATTACAAAAAAGTACTAAACAATAAAATATTATGGTAAAATATGGCACATAAAGCTTTTTTATGAAGAAGTTAGGGAGGAAGAAAATGTTTTGTAAAGAATGTGGACATCACAATCAAGATACAAGTGAAAATTGTAATAATTGTGGTACTAAGTTAGTAAAAGAAGAAGTTTCAAAAAATGAGAACTTTCACGGAAGTACAGCTATGTCATTGCCAGGAGCAATGAGCCCAAGTAACGTGCAAGAAACAGGCTATCAATCAACAAAGCAACCAGAGGTAAGTAGTCAGGACGCAAATCAAGTACCTAGATACACAACTAATAATGAAAAGCCAAATGTTGGATATCAGCCAGTAGGACAACAGGTATCAGGTTATCAAGAAGCAAACCAAGTGCCTAGATACACAGCAAATCAGGAAAAACCAAATGTTGGATATCAACCAGTAGGGACAAGTGGTACAGGATATCAAAATACAAATATAAATATGCAAAAACCACCAAGAAAAAAAATGGACAAAAAGGTAAAGATGATAATTATTGGTGTAACGTTACTTGTTGTTTCAATGGTTAGTGGATATTTTGTATTGGACTCAATGTATGGAACAAATGCCCAAGCTAAGGCAATGGCAGAAAAATTGTTAACACGTGATGTGACTTTTTTAGATGATAGTGAGATTATCGAAGAAGGGTTAGTAACAAAAGAATTTTATCAAAGTTCGGTAAATACATCTAAGATTATTACAAATATTGAAGTTTATGATATTGAAGTATACAATGATAGAGCAATCGTATCATACGCATACGAGACTGATAGTTATGCAGATTATGGTAGCTTTGAAATGTATACAAATGGTGATAAAGAGATGTTATTATTTGATAAGTATTATATTGATATTTATGAAGAAGATATTCTTGTAGAAGACTTCAGAATGGAACTAAGTAGCGATTCAACAATTTATTTTGGAGAACAAGAAATAGATCCAAAGTATGTAACAGTTGAAGGTGATAAAAAAATATTTTCTATTGATAAAATATTTACGCATACATTAGAAGATGCAAAAATTAATTGCTCTGGTTTTGAAGTTGAAGTTGATAATATTCATAGTGAAGATTTCCGAAGTATTGAATTATCATCAGCAGATCTAGAAGCAATTGAAACAACACTTAATGCATCGATAGAAAATGATATAAAGCCTGAGTTTGAACGCTCTGTAGATGAAATATTTGCAGCAGAACTTGCCGGGGCAAATGTTGCATATACTGTAACGGTAACTGACTTTACAGCAGAGGTCACATCACCATTTGAGTATAGAATTGTAGATGGACATATTACATTAGAACCAACTGTGTATATTACATCAACACTTAATTCGTCAGCTCCTGCTTATGGTGTTAGCAGTTCCGATGCTGCTAATGGAACTGCTAATCTTGTGATTCGTGTTAAAAAGACACCAGAAGGAATAGTATTAGAGTATATAGATTTTGGTCTATAGAACTAAAAGAACCAACATTAATTATGTTGGTTTTTTATATAAGAAAAGAGATGCATAGCATCTCTTAAGTAATTATTCTACATTGATAGCTTCTTTTACTAACGCAACAACTTCTTCCATTGTTCCACAGTCTAATGCTTTATTAGCAAGTTCAGTCATTTCTGACTTTTTCATGCTACGAATTAATTTTCTTTGTGAAAGAATTGAAGTTGCAGACATTGAGAATTCATCAAGTCCTAAACCAATAAGTAATGGCGCAGCAATTGCTTCTCCTGCCATTTCTCCACACATACCAGTCCATTTACCTTCTTTATGAGCAGCATCAATTACATTTTTAACTAAACGTAAAATTGATGGACTAAATGGTTGGTATAAGTATGAAATTGATGTTGACATACGGTCAGCAGCAAATGTATATTGCACTAAGTCATTTGTACCAATTGAGAAGAAATCAACTTCTTTAGCAAATTGATCTGCAAGTACTGCAGCAGCAGGAATTTCAATCATAATTCCTACTTGGAATGTGTCAGAAACAGCAATTCCTTCAGCTACTAATTTTTCTTTTTCTTCCATTAAGATTCCTTTAGCTTTTCTAAATTCTCCTAATGTAGCAATCATTGGGAACATGATACGTAAATCTCCGTATACAGATGCTCTAAGTAATGCTCTAAGTTGAGTTCTAAAGATCTCAATTTCTTGGAAACATAAACGAATTGCACGCACTCCTAAGAATGGATTCATTTCTTTTGGTAGGTTAATTGCATCTAATTCTTTATCTCCACCAATATCTAATGTTCTAACAACAACAGGTTTACCACATAAACCTTCTAATACTGCTTTGTAAGCTTCGAATTGCTCATCTTCTGATGGTAATCCTGCAGCCTCCATATATAAGAATTCAGTACGGTATAATCCAACACCTTCTCCACCGTTAGCAATAACAGCTTCTAAGTCAGTTGGTGATCCAATGTTAGCTACTAACTCAACATGGTGTCCGTCTACAGTAATTGATTTTTCATCTTTTAATTTTTTAAGTTCTTCTTTGTATGCTAAATGTGCATCTCTTTTTTCAGTATACTCAGCAATTTGTTCATCAGTTGGATTAACGATAACAATTCCTTCAATACCATCTAAGATAAGCATATCATCTTTTTCTACTAATTCAGTAATTGTGTTCATAGCAACTACAGCTGGAATTTCCATACTTCTTGCAAGAATTGCAGAGTGAGAAGTTCTACCACCAATATTTGTTGCAAAACCACGTACTAAGTTTTTGTTTAATTGAGCAGTGTCTGATGGTGTTAAGTCATCAGCGATTACGATTACTTCTTCGCTAATTAATGATGGGTTTGGTAAATCTTTCCCTAATAATTTTGCGATTAATCTTGTAGAAACATCACGAATGTCAGCTGCTCTTTCTTTGAAGTATTCATTGTCCATAGACTCGAACATAGCGATAAATGTGTTAGCAACTTCTTCCATTGCGCTATCAGCATTTACACTTTCATTTTTGATTTTGTCTTCTACTTGTGTTTTTAATTCTGGGTCAGCTAAAACCAATGCATGAGCATCAAAAATTGCAGCTTCCTCAGCTGATAAGTTTTTAGTAGCTACCTCTTTGATAACTTCTAAATCATTAGCAACAGCACTAACTGCTTCGTTAAATCTTGAGATTTCAGCCTCAACATCTGTAATTGATGCTTTAGTAACTGTTAAGTCAGGCATATCTAATTTATAAGCCTTTGCGATTGCGATTCCGCTTGATGCGGCGATTCCTTTGTTCATAATAATTACCTCCTCCAATATAATACAACATTTGGGCTTTAATTAAAAGTGATATTCGCGCATTTTTTGTATAAATACACAAAAAATGTAACGGTTTACAGTTTCATTTGTTTTATTTCTAAATTATATATTGATATATTGTAATACACGCCAAAAAATAGTAATATATAAGTGGAGGTACAATATAATGAAAGTAATTATTGTTGAAAATTATGATGAAGCAAGTGTAGAAGCTTCAAAAATCATGTTAGCTGCAATCAAAGCGAATCCTAGCATTCACTTAGGTTTAGCAACAGGGACTACACCAGTTGGTTTATACAAAGAAATGGTTAAAGACTTTAAAGAAAACGGGACTTCTTATAAAGATGTAAAATCATTTAACCTTGATGAGTATTCTGGATTACCAAAAACACATGATCAAAGTTATTACTACTTTATGATTGAAAACTTATTTAAACACTTAGATATTAACTTAGATAATGTACATATTCAAGAAAGCCAAGGTAATATTGAAGAAAATTGTAAAAAATACAATGAACTGTTAGAAACAGAAGGTGTTGATTTACAACTTTTAGGAATCGGTTCGAATGGACATATTGGATTTAATGAACCGGGAACATCATTTGATGCTGTAACACGTGAAATCGCATTACATGATAGCACAGTAGCAGATAATGCTAGATTATTCTTTGATGGTGAT
The DNA here is from genome assembly GCA_964369175.1 of uncultured Erysipelotrichales bacterium. Lineage (GTDB taxonomy): Bacteria > Bacillota_I > Bacilli_A > Erysipelotrichales > Coprobacillaceae > Tannockella. The sequence goes on from CAYJEM010000012.1 coordinate 5,845, forward strand.
TTAGATGCAGTACCAAAAAAAGCATTAACTCAAGGTATTAAAAATATCATGAATGCCAAAGAAATTGTATTACTTGCAAGTGGTACAAATAAAGCAAAAGCTGTTAAAGGAATGATTGAAGGAGAAATTACTACAGATTTACCTGCAAGTGTTTTACAAAATCATCCAAATGTTACAGTTATTCTTGATAAAGAAGCTGCAAGTTTATTAAAATAAATTATAAACACCATTAATTTGGTGTTTTTATTATATTATTTAAAAGTAATATCATTAAAATAGTAGTATACTACAGGTGGAGGAAGTATTATGGAAAAAAAATTTGAAAGTGAAGCAATGATTAAAGGAAACCCTTTATATTCGATTGCTTGTAAAAGAATAAACCCAATATATCAAAGAGAGAACGATATACGTACACCATTTGGTAGAGATTATACAAGAATATTATTTAGTCAAGGATATCGTCGATTAAAGCATAAAACCCAAGTATTTTTTTCACCTGAAAATGATCATGTTTGTACTCGCAACGAACATGTAAATTTAGTTGAATCGATTAGTTATACAATTGCTTCTAGTCTAGGACTAAATTGTGAACTTACAAAAGCGATTGCGATAGGTCACGATATTGGTCATGCTCCATTTGGTCACGGTGGTGAATATATTTTACGTGATATGTCAAAACAACTTGGTATTGATAACTTCTTTCATGAAAGAAATAGTCTACATTTTATTGATAAAATTGAAACTTTAGAAAATGATGATCATGAACGTGTGAATTTAAATTTATGTTATGCAATTCGTGATGGAATTATTAGCCATTGTGGTGAAGTAAACCAAAGACATATCGTTCGTCGATTAGGTGCAATTGATTTAGAACATTATACAAGTCCAGGACAATATGCTCCTTTTACATGGGAAGGTTGTGTTGTTAAGATGGCAGATAAAATTGCATATTTAGCAAGAGATATTGAAGATGCATTGCGCTTACACATTATTAGCGATAGACAAGTTGAAAATTTACGTATTGAAATTAACAAGCTTGCTAATAATGAAGTATTTAAGTCAATTAATAACGGTACTGTTGTCAATTATTTTATCCTTGATGTTTTAAATGAAAGTACAATTGAAAAAGGAATTTCTTTATCAAAAGAAGCATTTTCAATTATGAAGATGCTGATGAAATTCAATTACCAAAATATCTATGTAATTGAAAGGGTGAAAATACATCAAAAATATGTAAACTTAATACTACATTCAATATACGACTTCTTAATAGAGTATCATGACAAATATACAGGAAAACAATTATTAGATATGCTTTTACAAGATGAAAAGCAGTATCCAAGTATTATTAATAGTTATACTCATTGGCTAATAAAGTATAGTAATCTAGAAAATGTAGAAAGACCATATGTTTACCAAAACCATATTGTGTATGATTTTATAAATGATGAACTATCACCAAGTAAATGTATTATTGATTATATATCGGGAATGTCAGATGCTTATATTATTCAAATATTTAATGAACTACTTAAATTCTAAAATCTATTTTAGAATTTTTTTAAGCATTTCCACTATATTTTTACTTATAATTTGTTATAGTAATGGTGTGTGTAGAATCTAGAAAAGGAGTTACAAGATGGAAGTGCATGATTTTAATGTTATTTATTTAGCTGGAGGATGCTTTTGGGGTGTCGAAGAGTATATGCGACGTATTGATGGTGTTATAGAAGCAACCTCAGGATATGCAAATGGAAAAACAATAAATCCAACCTACAAAGAAGTATGCAGTCAAGAAACAGGACATGTTGAAACTGTCAAAGTGATTTATGACAATGCAGTAGTTTCTTTAGAAAAACTACTAGATAAGTTTTTTGAAGTAGTTAATCCAACAACATTAAACAAACAAGGAAATGACGTTGGGACACAATATCGCTCAGGTATATATTATTTATGTATGCATGATGAAGAAATCGTTAGTGAATATTTGAAAAATTTACAAATCCAATATAGCAAACCAATTGTTGTAGAATTATTACCATTAGATGGATTTTATAGAGCTGAAGAGTATCATCAAAAATATTTAATTAAAAATCCTACTGGGTATTGTCACATTGATTTATCAAAAGCAAATAAAGGATAAGGCACTGCCTTATCCTTTATTGTCACCCAAACCCTTGAATAACGTTGACAATTGTAAAGTGATTATTTAAAATACTTGGTGGAGGTAAGGATATGTCTACAAAAGATAATGTATTACATTTGTTAAAAGAAAATTCAGACAGATATTATTCTGGAGAACAAATTGCAAAAAAATTAAATATATCAAGAAATTCAGTATGGAAGGCAATAAATTCTTTGAAAAACAGTGGCTATAATATTTTAGCTTCATCAAATAAGGGGTATAAGCTAGAAGCAGATGATATTTTACATGCAGATTCGATAGTATACTACTTAAATGATAAAGATTTTTTTGATATAACAGTTCATGATCGTGTTACATCAACCAACACATTAGCAAAACAGCTTGCAAGTACAGAGTTAAAAGAAGGTAATGTAATTGTTGCTAAGCAACAAACGCATGGAAAAGGACGTATGCAAAGAGCGTTTTATTCACCAGATAATAGTGGTGTTTATTTTACACTTACATTATGTCCAAACATGGAAGGAAAAATGCTTCCATATTTTACTGCTCTAGCCGCTACTTCAATATGCAATGCAGTAGCATCATTATGTAATAAAAATCCAAAAATAAAATGGGTGAATGATATTTTTATTGATCAAAAAAAAATTAGTGGAATTCTTTGTGAGGCATCTTTTTCAGTTGAAAATGCAAGTTTAGAATATATTATAATAGGTATAGGGATTAATGTATATAAACCAAAAGACGGTTTCCCAAAAGAGTTAGATGGTATTGTAGGGTATGTTAGTGATAATCAAATACCAGATTTAAAAAATCAATTGGTTGCAAATATACTAAATAATATTTTATTACAGTATCAAAAATTTGATACTAAGGAAATTACGCGAGAATATAAATCGTTAAGTTTTATTATTTCTAAAGAAGTATACATTGTAAAAGATAAAGAGTATATTCCAGTGGTAGTTGTTGATATTAATGATAAAAATGAACTTGTAGTAAGACACCGTGATGGTGCGATTGAACACATTGTAGCAGGAGAAGTAAGTTTACGTATGGAGAATTGTGATGAAAAGTAAAGACATGATTTTAATCTCTTTGTGTAGTGCAATTATTGTGATTTGTTCATGGATTACAATCCCAATTTTTGCAGTACCATTTACACTACAAACATTTGCGGTATTTTTAATTACATTTATATTGGGTGGTAAAAAGGCTTTAATAAGTATATTTATATACATTGTACTTGGAGCAATTGGTTTACCTGTATTTTCTGGGTTTAAAGGAGGCATAGGAGTCTTGCTTGGACCTACTGGTGGTTATATTTGGGGATTTACAGTACAGGCGTTAATTTATTTAGTGTTAACATGTAAAATTTCAGATTCAGACATAGGACAATATATTGGCTCACTAATTGGTTTAATTGCTTGTTATCTATGTGGAACGCTATGGTTTGTATATGTTTATACAGTGTCTAGTGGGAGTATAAGTTTTATGGCAGCATTAGGTTTGTGTGTAGTACCGTTTATCATACCTGATATTGGAAAATTAATACTTGCTAAAATAGTTGCTAGTAGAGTGAAAAAAAGCATAACATAATGAAAATAGACGCTAGTATTAGCGTCTATTTAAATATTTCTAAACCTTGAATACGATACTCTTGGTTGGTGAATGGGGAAGCCATTGAACTAATGATAATCTGTTTCATTACTTCTTTTATGCAATTTGCAGTTGCTGGATCAATATCCTTAATAACTTCTAAAATTGCATCTTTTTCTTTAATTAGTGAAGGTACTAGTTCATGTGGGTGTTTTGCTTTAGAGGCATAAATTATCTTAAACAGTGTATTGAAAAATGTTTCTCTTTGGCTTGAACTCAAGCTATATAATAATCCATTTACTGTTTTATCGATATACTTTACATTGCCTGATAAATCTTTAGCACGAATGAATTGATTGTTTAATACTAGCCAAGAATATGTTTCATGTTGCATAATACCTACATTAGCACTTTTAATGACAATTGGTGCTTTAATACTTTCCATAATTATTCCTATGATCGAGCCTTCTGGCATGATTTTAATTGTTTTTTGACTTATAGCTTGATAGTCATCAATATTAATATCTTTTAAATAAAATCCTGGTCCATCCAAATCGTATACATTGATGATTTTTGCTTGAATATCTTGGTTGTTAGAAATAGCACTATAAACTGCTAAATTACCACCTTTTGAATGACCAAGAATATACAAATTTTGATTGTTGTATGAAGTAACATCTTGAACATATTCCTTAGCAGAAATTTGGCTTGGAACAGGTGCTTTAAACGCCATATTAAAGTTTTCCTTCCATCCTGTCATTGTAGAATCAGTTCCTCGAAAGGCGATTACTAATTGATTTGTTGGAAGTAAATAAGTAATAGCAAAAAACTGTTGTTCAACATCTTCATCAAAGATTGATTTACAGTAATTTAATTGAATGTCACGGAACCTAGGACTAGCACACATTGCACTAAACAATTCTTTGTTTAATTGAGGATATAATGTTGATGAAAACATTTTATCAAATAGCTCAGCTTTATATAATGATGATAGTGTAGTCCATTTTGATGTATTGCTCAAATCACCAATAATTCCTTGAAAGTGTACATAAGCAAGTTGTGCAAGTAGCACACTATCAACCTCATTAAATGAAAGGTCGTTAAGTGTTGAGGATTGTTTTTGAACATAATCTAACATTGTGTCCGTATCAGTTTGTCTTAGTTCATGGATTAGATTCATGAAATACCTCCTATAGTTTAATGCATCTATATATGTATATGTCTTATATAAAAAAGTATACCATTAATAACTATAATAACAAATATATTTTAATTTGAAAAAATAGTGTAATTATCAAATTATTTTACACTTTATGAAAGTTATGATATTCTATGTAAAGATAAAGTAATATGAAATGAGGTGGAAAAATGAATAATTTTCTTGCTAAATAATTGGTACAACATAAATGATTCAGTGGTTTATAACGCCACTGTGATTTGTTGTGCCCTTGCAAGAGAGTAATCATTTTCCATTTCTAAATACAAGGGACATCGATGTCTTTTTATATGTTTGGATTGTAAGTGATTTTTCTTGCAATCCATTTTAAATATAGGAGGACAACAAATGTCACAAATTTTAATTACAAATTTAAGTTTTAGGTATGATAATAGTGTGGATATGGTATTTGAAAATGTTAGTTTTAATTTAGACACGGACTGGAAATTAGGTTTTACTGGAAGAAATGGACGTGGAAAAACGACTTTTCTAAAGTTACTACTAGGAAAATATGAATATACTGGAACGATATCTAAAAAGGTTGAAATGTTATATTTTCCATATGAAGTTGATAATACTGATAGATATACTTTAGAAATTCTTGAAGATATTGCTCCAAATACTGAATTTTGGATGTTACAAAGAGAAATTTCATATTTGGAAGTTGATGAAGATGTATTATACCGTCCATATAATACATTATCGTTAGGAGAACAAACAAAAGTATTACTCGCGATTTTATTTTTAAAGGAAAATGCTTTTTTATTGATTGATGAACCAACAAACCATTTAGACATAAATGGTCGTAGAATATTATCAAATTATTTAAAAAGAAAAAAAGGTTTTATTTTGGTTTCTCATGATCGCATGTTACTTGATGAAACTACAGATCATACCTTGTCTATAAATAAGACAAACATCGAAATCCAAAAAGGTAACTTTTCTTCTTGGATTACTAACAAAGATAGACAGGATGGTTTTGAAATAGCTCAAAATGAAAAGCATAAAAGAGAGATAAAAAGGCTTGAGGTAGCAAGTAAAGCAACAAAGAGATGGTCGTATTTAAAAGAAGCTAGTAAGTTTGGTGGTGAATGTGCAGATCGAGGATTTGTGGGACATAGAGCTGCTAAAATGATGAAACGCTCGAAATCGATAGAAAGACGTATTCATAAAAATATTGAGGATAAGAAAAAACTGTTAAAAAATATCGAATACGCAGAAAAACTTGATATTTCGATTGATGATACCTATCATAAGATATTGGTACAATTCACAAATGTAAGTGCTTATTATAATGATATGCCTGTCTTTGATGATATTAGTTTTGTCATTTCTAAGGGTCAAAAAATCGCATTAAATGGAAGTAACGGAAGTGGTAAATCAACAATTTTAAAATTGATAATGGGTGAAAATATACATTATAGTGGGACAATAGAAGTAAAGAAAGATATTACGATTTCATATGTATGTCAAGATACTAGTATGCTAGTAGGGACACTTCATGAATATGCATTAACATGTGGAATCGATGAAACTTTGTTGAAATCAATTTTAATTAAGTTGGATTTTAGTAGAAGTCAATTTGACAAGGATATGAAATATTTTAGTGCTGGGCAAAAAAAGAAAGTATTAATTGCGAGGTCATTGTCACAACAAGCTCATTTATATATTTGGGATGAACCATTAAATTATATTGATGTTTTGTCACGTATGCAAATCGAAGAATTAGTAAAATCAAATGATATGACATTGTTATTTGTTGAACATGATGTACAGTTTTGTAACAACATAGCAGATAAAAATATCTTTCTAGGATAACTGTCTTAAAAGTACTTATTGATTTAATATTAGTAGGTACTTTTTGTTGCGAAAATAAAAAAACAGTACGATTGTACTGTTATAAGATTATTTGGTGCAGACAGAGGGATTTGAACCCTCACGAGCGCACGCCCATTACCCCCTCAAGATAACGTGTATACCAATTTCACCATGTCTGCGTGATAACACTATTGTAGCATACAGTGATATTAAATCAAAGAAAAAAGAGTGTGATACAGTATATAATTTTTGAAAATCACATATACATGATATAGTTTTATGTAAGTACAGTACTACAAAGGTGGTGATAAATAAACAAGAAAAAATATAGGTTTTGAATATCCACATGTACTCTTGAGAAATCCTCATTTATAGTAACATTTCTTAGTTTAGAACTGAAATATTCTTTCATATAGGTTAATTACAAGTTTAAGGGAATCCGTGTTTATTTTTCTGATTCATATTGGTTAATACTAATTTTGGTTATATTGAAGTATATAATTTAATATTGACATATACTAAATAACATGATAGATTTACACGTAGTTAGCATTAGCTAACTGTGTGATGCTGTAATGCTTAGTTTAAGAAAATATTTCAATTGCCTAGTTTATTCAATATGTTTTTAAAGTATTACTGGTAGTTTATAGGAAAAATGAAGAATATGGTTCAATAAAATTAATGTATTTAGAAGTGAAGTATACAAATTAGGTAATGGTTAGTTTTTAGTGAAATTTAATTACTAATTTTGATTCTAATATGACAAGAAGGAGGCTAATAACATGATTATTGGAGTTGTTAAAGATGTAAATGATGTCCGTAATGCATTAGTACCACAAGTTGTAAAGAAGTATCTTACTATTGACGGTGTTGAAGTATATATTGAAGAAGGGTTTAGTGAATACTTTCAAGACAATGCATATATCGATGCTGGTGCAAAAGTAGTTAATCGTATAGAAGTGTTACAAAGATGTGATTTTTTACTAGGTATATATGAGTTAAAAAAGGAAGAGCTAAGCTTTTTAAAAAAAGGAGCAACTATGATTAGTCATTTAGATCCATATAATAATAAGGACTATTTGGACAAGTTGAATACACATTGCATTACTTCTATTAGTATGGAAATGATTCCTAGAACAACCATTGCGCAAAAAATGGATGCTTTAAGTTCTCAGGCATCCATTGCCGGCTATGAGGCGGTTATTCAAGCGGCGTATCACCTTCCTAAAATATTTCCAATGATGATGACACCATCAGGTACAATACCACCTGCAAAAGTTTTTGTAATTGGGGCAGGGGTTGCTGGGTTACAAGCAATAGCTACTGCTAAAAGGTTAGGGGCTAAAGTTGAGGCTTTTGATACTAGACCAGTTGTTGAACAACAAGTACAATCACTAGGTGCGAAGTTTATTAAAGTTGATTTAGGAAAAATGTCTCAAACAGGTGATGGTTATGCAACACAGTTAACTGATGATCAATTACAAATGCAACAGCTTGCTATGGAAAAAGCATGTTGCAGTGCTGACGTTGTAATTACAACTGCAAAACTTTTTGGAAAAAAAGCCCCAATTTTGATTACTCATGATGTTCTTTTAAAGATGAAGGAAGGTTCCGTAATTATTGATTTAGCAGCAGGGACTGGCGGTAATGTAGAAGGGACAAAAGTAGATGAAATTATTACTATTGCTGGAGTTAAAATTATTGGGGTTGATAATCTTGCGAGCAAAGATGCAATAGATGCTAGTACTATGTATGCTAATAATATATATAACTTGTTAGATCATATTTATGATAAAGAAGCAAAGATGTTTAATTTTGAAGATGAAATTATAAAAGCAACTATGATTACTAAAAATGGTTCTTTTGTAAATCAAAGAATAATTGATTTTTACAAGGAAGGTGCTTAATATGGAAAATATTGTAATGTTACTATTTGTTGTTGTGCTAGCTTCATTTCTTGGCTTTGAATTAATTTCAAAAGTACCATCACAGTTGCATACACCTTTAATGTCTGGTTCTAATGCAATTAGTGGAATTACTTTAGTTGGAGCAATTATTAGTCTTTCTGGAACATTTATGACTGATTCATGGTTACGTATTATGCTAGGAACATTAGCGGTTATTTTTGCAACAATTAATGTAATTGGAGGATACGTTGTTACCAATCGAATGTTATCAATGTTTGAAAAGAAAAAGGAGGATAAAAAATAATGAATTATGATGCAATTAGTAATATCTTTTATATTATCGCCTCAATTTTCTTTATCATTGGTTTAAAAATGCTGTCAAAAGCTGAAACTGCTAAAAAAGGTAATTTTGTATCTGCAATAGGAATGTTTATTGCAGTTGTAACTGCTGTGGTGTTCCAACTACAATTACAATATATCTGGGTAGTTATAGGTATGCTTATTGGAGGAATTATAGGTATTATAGGAGCTAGAAAAGTTGAGATGACCTCAATGCCAGAAATGGTTGCTTTATTTAATGGATTTGGTGGTATAGCTAGTTTGCTTGTAGCATATAGTGAATATCAAAAATATGTTTCTATGAGTGTTTGGTTAACTGGTATGCCATTTTCTCAAATATTTATTATTATTGTAACCATCTTTATTGGTGGAATTACATTTACTGGTTCAATTGTAGCATTCTTGAAACTTTCAGGTAAAATCAGTAGTAAAGCAATTATATATAAAGGACAACGTATTGTAAATATTTTACTACTTCTAGTGATTATTGGATGTACAATATTTATCTCAAGTGGAACTATTTCGATAAATATACAATATCCGATATTTTTAATGATTTGTAGTTTGTCTATGCTTGTTGGAATTACATTCGTAGTACCAATTGGTGGTGGTGATATGCCAGTAGTTATTTCGCTGTTAAATGCATGTAGTGGTATTGCTGCAAGTGTGGCAGGGTTTGCGATATCGAATACAGTACTTATTGTAACTGGGGCATTAGTTGGTTCTAGTGGTATTATTCTAACAAATATAATGTGTCGTTCAATGAATCGAAGTTTACCAAATGTACTATTTTCAGGATTTGGATCGATAACGAATTCAAAGAATCAAAATAGTGTTGAGGGTGAAGTTAAACCGGTTTCGGTGGAAGATACGTATTTGATGCTTGAAGCAGCTTCATCAGTACTTATTGTCCCAGGATATGGAATGGCAGTAGGACAGGCACAACATGCCGTATTTGAACTGGCTAGCCTACTAGAAGAAAATGGATGCGATGTTAGTTTTGCGATTCATCCAGTTGCTGGCAGAATGCCAGGACATATGAATGTATTGCTAGCAGAAGCAAACGTTCCCTATGAACAGTTGCTAGAAATGGATGATGTTAACCCAACAATTGATCAAGTAGATGTTTGTGTTGTAATCGGTGCTAATGATGTTGTAAATCCTGCAGCCCGAAGTGATGAATCTTCACCAATATATGGTATGCCAATTATAAATGTCGATTTTGCAAGAACCGTAATTGTATTAAAACGTTCAATGAATGCTGGATTTGCAGGGATTGATAATCCGTTATTCTATAATGAAAATACGCGAATGTTATTTGGTGATGCAAAAAAGACCGTCCAAGAAGTAGTTGCAGAATTTAAAGGATAAAAAAACAATGAGATTATTTTCTCATTGTTTTATTTTGCTAAATTGTATAAAGCATTTACATATATTTCTGTAGCTAATAATAAACTATCAATATCAATACATTCGTTATTTTCATGAATCTTGTTATCTTCACCAACAAATTCAGGTCCAAATGCTACACAATTAGGCATAGATTTTGCATATGTTCCACCACCAATTGCTTGAGGTTCATCACTACGTCCGCTAACAGATGTATATGCTTGATGCAAACTTTGAATTAAATGTGAGTTAATATCAACATGTAATGCATCTCCTACCTGGTAATCAATATCAATGTTATACTCACTAGCAACATCACGATATGATTTTTCTAAGTTTATAAAATCAATATCATGAGGACAACGCATATCAACACCAATTGTTAACTTTCCTTATTTTTCTAAAATAATGTAGAAAACTAAACAAGAATGTACAACAGCAACTACTAGTGCATCTATACCCGAAAAACACCGGAACTCAAACTTGATTATGTTAAGTTTCGGTAAAAAATCAGTATATGAAAAACCAGTGTACAAAGAATGATAAAACATTCTTAAAAACACTGGTTTTATGCTTGAAATATAAGGAAATACACCTGTTTTTGTAGTATAATTAAGTTGACTCAAAATTAGATACTAAACAAAAATAAGGAGGTATTTCCATGAGTAATTTTACTACAGATACGCAAGAAATGAAACGAAAAATTGTACTTTTTTCAAACAAACTTACAAAAGGGCAACCTAAACCAACACAGAAGTTTGTTTTAGATATGATGTATGGTATTGCGGCAAGTGGCTCTGTGAAAATATCAGAAATATCAAGAGTGTTGCAAGAAGATATAAAGTTACGCAACACAATTGAAAGATTATGCGATAATCTTTCAAACATGTCTGATAAAGCAGTTGATGATATAAAAACAGAACATATAAGTTATGTGAAAAAGAAAATAAGTGGTGATAATCCAATTTGCCTCTTAGATGATACAGATATTACAAAAAGACATGGTCGTAAATTTGAAGACTTAGATATTGTAATAGATGCATCTAATGATAAAAAAGAAAAAGTAAAGGTATATCATGTATGTGAAGCTGTAATGCTTACACAAGACATGAAACATCCAATAAGTGTTTACAGTAAAATATATTCTTGTAAATCCGATGGATTTATAAGTAAAAATAATTATACTCTAGAAAGTATATATAAAGCAGCATCACTCAGTAAAAATCCTGTAACTTTTGTTGCAGATCGCTTATACGATGCAATGGTTTTCTATAATGCAATTGAAAAAGTAGGTGGTAAGTTTGTAATACGATTAAAAGATAATCGTAACTTTCTATTTAAAAATAAGGAAAAGAACGTAGGAAAAGAAGCACTAAAAAGAAAAGGTAAAGTGCATATGGATTTAATGTTTAATGGTGCTGATAAAATAGAGATAGCAGTATCGCATACAAGAGTAAAGATGCCAAGCAACAAAAAAGAATATACAGTAGTATTTGTATATGGATTAAGCACTGATAAACCAATGAAATTATTAACGAGCAAAACAATAAAGTGTAAAGCTGATGTTATTAAAGTAGTTCGATTATATTTTAGCCGATGGAAAATAGAAGAATATTTCAAAACAAAAAAACAAAATTACGGATTTGAAGATATGCGTGTACGTACATTGAAAGCAATGAACGTACTAAATGATATGTTAACGTATTTAATGACATTAATAGCAGCAATTGTTGAAGACATTGATAAAAAGTTACTATGTATAAAAATTATCGAAAGAAGTAAGTCATTAAAAAATAAAGTAGTCTTTTGGATGAATCAGTGTGCTAGAGGAATAAAAGAAATACTGTCTTATGCAAGGTGCGGGGTAAAAGGATATCAAGATATTGAAGAACGGCCAAAGTGTAAACAGTTATCATTATTTTAATACCCTGTAACCTACCGTGAAAACAGCTTCTGAAGCAGAAGCTGTTTAAGTGCGTCTAAAATATATTATTTATCTAAACTAATGCAGAAAACTAAACGAGAATATAAAACAGCAGCTAATAGTGCATCAATGCCCGTAAAACACCGTAACTTAAACTTGATTATAGTATAAATAAAAACTAAAGTATGTTATTATTGAAACATAATATTTTTTTATAGGGGGAGTGGATAGTGTGTTAAAAATAGCGATTATAGATGATGAAGTAAGATATATTGATTTGATAAAAGTACAAATAGCTAATTTTTATGATGAGATTAACAGGCAGTATGAGATCAGTTATTTTACGAGTGCTCAGAATTTTTTACAAAATTGTCATGAATTTGATATTGTTTTCCTTGATGTGGAAATACCAGTAAAAAATGGTTTGGAAATTAAAGCTGAAATGGAGCGACAATGCTATAGAGGAAATATAGTATTTGTAACAAATTATGATGACTTTATTAGTGATGCCATTGGAAGAAATGTTATAGCCTATATCCATAAAAACAACATGGATAGGATATATGAGACTCTGAATCAAATTGAATTTACATTGCAAGGAAATAAAATCATCGAAATAAGTGGTAGTCCTATTTATGTAAATGATATCCTTTATATGGAAGCGAATAATGGATATACTAGCATATATACTAAAAAGGAAAACTACATAACAAGTAGTTATTTATCTGATGTGTATAAAAAAATCAAAACAACTTACTTTGCTCAAGTACATCGTTCTTACGTTTTGAATTTAAGATATGTAAAATTTTTTACTAGTACTGAAATTACGATGATTGATGAAACAATAATCCCTTTGTCTAGAAAAAACAAGAGTAAATTTAAAGATGCATTTTACTCATATATGATGGAATTTTAGTATGAATGAAATAATCATTATAGTAGAGGGTGCTGTATCAATTATAGCACAGATGATTTTATTTCAAGTGCTATCAAAAAATGCTATATCAGTCAAATATACAAAGTGGCTAGGTACTTTTGGTATATATGTATGTGTGAATTTTATTGTAAATAGGTTTGTACCAGAGCCAATTAATTTGATTTTTTTACTAGTTACCATATTCATTTTATCAACTATACTAACAAATAAAGAAAATTGTAAAAGGAATTATTTGTTATTTCTGTTTGCTGATGCGATTGATGCACTTGTCAAAATTTTTATCGAAAATGTTATCTATGATGTTAACACGTATACTTTAGTAGATGAAATAGGTATTGGGTTAGTTAGAATTGTTTTATATATGATTGTATATTTTTTATTTATAAAGCATCGTGTAAAATCAATACAAATACAAAATAATTCATATCTTATATCATTTTTGTTGGTAGGAATATTTATCGCAGGTATACTGCTAAATGTGGAATATTACTTCCATGATGAAATAAAGCCGCGTTTGCAAGTAACATTGATTGCATCGGCATTACTATTAGTTGTGCTAGATATATTCATAGTTGTTATCTATCTCAAAAGAGAGAAAGAGAGAAATACATATGCAAGTAAATATGAAACGAATCAGGCACTAATAAAATTACAAGAACAATATTTTAATGAGTTGCAGAACTCGTATGATCAACTAAGATCATTTAAACATGATGTTAATGGTTATATATCAGTAATGAAACAACATTTAATCAGTAATGATATTATTAGTTTACAGGAATTATTAGATACGACTGAAAATAACATCAACAACAAGAATGTGATTGTTTGCAATAACACTAGTATCGGTGCAATAGTTAACCACTATGCTGATAAGTGCCAAGATAATATCGATTTTTCATTTGATTATCATGTCTTATCAAAAATAAAAGTGCCACCTGATCGAATGTGTTCGTTATTCTATAATCTCCTTGAAAATGCATATGAAGCAGTTATTGATATGGAAATAAAAAAAATTTCGCTATTCGTGAAACAAGTAGACAATAACTTATTTATAAAAATCAGTAATACAATTGATATCCAGACATTTAATATCAGTTATATAAATAATAGGACTACATCAAAAAACAATAAAATAGAACATGGTATAGGACTAAAAAACATTAATGATATTATTGATTTATATCACGGTAAAATAGAATATGAAATTATTGATAACATGATAAATGTGAAAATATACTTACTAGATGTAATTATATAGTGTCATTCACAGACAATTTATGTCATTGACAAGATGGTGCTTGATTACCATCTTTTTTGTTATATACTTTCACTAAGGAGTTTCACAGTTTAGTGTTTATCATATAACGTTAAGACAAAGAGTACAGGAAAGACCAATAAAAGATTTGGATTTTATAAAGGTATTGAATGCGCATGATACACGCTTCTTAAATTAAAGGTGTGCAATTAGTTTTAAGTGTAAATATACTGATGAGCCGTATGTGGTAAACCTGCACGTACAGATCGATGAGAGACTAATAATCAAATTGTCCTCAATAATAAAAGAAAGGAGTAGTCGAAGCTAATCTATTCGACGAGATGTTAGGAGATGTTGACAAGCATAATTTTAGATGACTTATTAAAATGGTTATTTAAATAAATTAATCTTAGTGAAATATGGAGGGAGGTGAGAGCATGGAAAAACCAGAATATGTCCATTATGCGGGATGTGCAGTAGCATTCGGTGCATCGGCTGGAGCACTGAGTGTGTGTACTGCAACTGCAGGTATTTCACTTAGTTGTGGTTGGGTAATTCTTGCATTTTAAATCATGAGTATAAACTCATGATTTTTTAAACTTGAAAGATAGGAGAATAATAAAAAATATGAAAAAAAAGTACCCGGTGATTAGTGAGTGTTTTTATGAAGAACATAGACAACCTTTATATAGCAAATACTATGCTAATGTAAAAAATCAAAAAAGACAAATAGTAATTAATAATACAGCGGCTGATATTTTTCGTCTATGTAATGGAAAAAATACGATTAATGATATCATTGATATTTTATCAAAAAAATATTCTGAAAGTAGAAATACTGCAGAGGGGTTGATTAAATCTTTTATAAATAGTTCAATTGAAGTAAATCATATATATATGTCAGATATTCAACTAGAGCGAAAGTTATGTACATATGGTGACAAAAGTTTTTGGACGCCAGAAATGTTATCTATAGAACTTACGCATAATTGTCCTTTAAAGTGTAAGCACTGCTATGTCGAGGCCGGTTCAGGAGATAGTCTTAGTACAAAATTGGTAAAAAAAATTTTAGATGATGTGGAAGAATTAAATATACAACAAATACAGTTAACAGGTGGAGAGCCACTACTACATCCACAATTTGCAGAAATATTAGAATCATTGATTTCGAAAAATAAAGAAGTACAGATTTTCACTAGCGGATTTGTATTTAATGATCATATTGGTAGTATGCTAAAGAGATACAATAACAACAAGAATATATTATTTCAAATTAGTATAGATGGACTAGAAAATTTTCATGATGATTTCAGAGGAATAAAAGGCGCTTATCAAAAGTCGATGAGCTTTATAAAATTTCTGCACTCAGTTAATATCACAACTATAGTAGCTTTGTGTTATTCCAATCAGGGCTATAATCAAATGTCTCGTTTATGTAAGGATCTTAAAAATAGTGGTGTCCGAATGTTGAGAATAGGAGCCGTTTCCGCTCAAGGAAGGGCAAAAGATAATGAAATTTATAGTACAAAAAATGGTATTTTTCATATAAGAAGAATATGTAAAAAATTGCAAGATGAACATGCTGATGAAAGCTTTTCAATTCAGTTTAATGAGGACAATGGTAGTATACAAAGCACTGATAATCATAGCAAATCGATAATGAAGAATTGCGGGATGGGTCAAACAATATTAAAAGTTTCACCTGAAGGCAATATTCATCCATGTTTGATGTCAAATGTTATCATAGGGAATATCGGAAAAAAATCGATTAAAGAAATACAATTATCTAGTAGCAGAAAATTCGAAGCTGTAAATGCACCAACACTGAAAAGTTGTCTAAAATGTAGGCAAAGAGAGTTATGTAAAAATTGTATAGTGCAAGGAGTTGAGAATTCGAAAATAGTCGATAATTGCGATTGGTTAGAAGAATTCCAATCTCTTACAAAATGTAACGTTAATTAGAAAGGAGATATTGTGTGATAAATGAAGCTGTTGTAGAAACAAGAGTTAAAAACAAAATAAGTATTAATGATAAAAATATTAAGTCAGAGATTGAGATGTTCAGTAGCAAAAGTGACTATTTGAAGAAATATAGCAAATACAAAAGAAGTATTTATGAAAATTTTTCTGAATTAAATCGTTTAGGAAGTAATGTGCTAAAAATACAAGACGTCGTAAAATCTATAAAGAAAAATTCAAGTTATATGAATTTAAAAATAAAAGTTTTTGTTACATTAGAATTCATTATAAAATTATATAGTGATACAACTGTAGATACAGCGTTCTATAACTTATACCGGATTATTATAATAAATAACGACTGCAGTGAATATATATTTGATGTTACAAATGAGAATATAAATTACAAATACTTTGAAAACATAGTTAAAAACATAAATGTAGCATCCAGTATATCTAAAATAAATGAGCAATGTGAGATTAATAATATTGATATATCATACTTTCTTCTAAATTCTAAATCAGCATCAGTATTTGTGCATGAATTATTAGGACATACTCTAGAAAAAGATATGATTCAAAATAACTGTTCTCCTTTTGACGATACTTATATTGGAAAAGTAGTCACAAATATCGAATCTGAATATGAAATTGTGAATTCAATGAAAAGCAAAAAAGTGAAGTTTGGAAATTTTGATGATAGTGGAAAACTTTACGAAGATAAGGTACTTGTCAAGAATGGGAAAATATGTGGATTTATCGAAAGCAAACGGCATAGTAATTTTTCAAGAACACCAATAAATAGAATGTATAATACATATTTGAAAACAAAAGATGGCATAAATCTAGAAGAAACATGTAAGACTATCACTAATATGATTTTGATTGATGATATACAGAGTGCCGGATATAATCCAATAAATAAAACATGTTTTTTTGAGTGTAGAAATGTAAAGTATATTAAAAATGGATATACCCAAATTATTCCTATAATGACATTTTGGGAGAGTGCTTCTAAACTGTTGCTTGCTATTAAGCAGCTTGGTAATGACTATGAAGAACATATTGGATTTTGTATAAAACAAGATCAGGAGGTTATTGTAGTGAATGGGAGCCCATCGATATTGATAGATGCAAAACAAATGAAGACGAGGATAAGTAATGAAAATAAATATTAAAACTATAATTGCAAAATATAATATAGATAAATTTAGATTGATTCATCATTGTATCTACAAATGTATATATGATTCTGATGTTAAAAATATCAATAAAGAAAATAGTGACATATATATATTATTTATTGAAAAAAATGGACGTATAATAAAAATAAGTTATAATAACAATATTTCGATGGATGAATTAGAGCTGATGATATTACACTTTCTCGAGAATAAAACTTATTATTGTATAGGGAATTTACAAACGTTACAAAATAGTAATTCTATAAATGCTCCGGAAATTTTGGATATATATTTACATGATTATAAAAATAAATCGGTTGATTTGAAAGAGGTTGAACATAATATATTGTTCTCTAAGTATAAGTTTACTAGTATAATGCACAGTATTACAATTGTATCAAATGAATTCAGTTACTCTGATATAAGATACCTGGAAACGAAAGAAGGATTTATAGTTGATGAAAAAAAGCATTATATTCATGTGCACAGATTGCTACCATTAGAGAATAAGGTAGAGCTGCAAGAAATATACAGAGATGAAAATAAATATGTTAAAATTTATGATGAAATTGAAGATGTTACTGATACTATTAATGACATTGTGATATTTAATCCGCTAGTTGTGAAGAATTTATTTATGCTCTTAGTAAGATCGTTGTCTAGCGCTCTTATCAAAGAAGGGAATTCATTTGTATCGCCAAATAAAATTGGAGAAGTCCTAATAAATATACCAATAACAGTGATGGATAAACCAAACTATGAAATTCAACACTATTACGATTATGAGGGTAATAAGCTAGAGGATAAAAAAATCATTGAAAATGGAAAGTTGATATGTGCTTTAAATGATCTGTATGATATAATTGATTTAAATTATTCACAATGTACAAGTGGAAATGTTGTGTACAATTATTCGAATGATCAAGCTATCATTTGTGAAACACAGATTGAAATAGATATAAACATTGATGAAATTGATGAAAATCAAATGAAAAAGTATATAAGGATTGATGGTTTTGTAAATGAGAGAATTATGTATGATCAAAAAACTGGGATTATTAATTGTGTAATATTTAATAATGAAGAAAGAAAAAAATATTATAAACTGAATACTGATATTATTTCTCTATTAAATTGTATACTTGCAGTAAGTAATGAAAAATATGTTGTAGGAAATTATGTTGTACCAATTTGTATGTTTGATTTATCAAATATAACAGAAATATTATAGTATCTACTATGTCGATATCTAGAAGGAGAGGGAACATGATAACAATTAAAAATATGAATTTTAAATACAAAAATAGTGAAACAATCTTTGAAGATGCTACATGCACACTATTCAAAGATAATGTATACTTTTTAGAAGGTAAAAATGGAGTTGGTAAAACAACACTTGCAAGATTATTATTAAAAATAAATAAACCAAATAGTGGAGAAGTTCTATTTCATGATATTAACACAGTATCATATTTACCTGATTTTAATGGACTATACCCACAATTAACAGTAATCGAAAATATTATGTATCGACTTGCGTTATATAACCAAGATTATACAAAATATAAAGATACCATTACAGATTTGTTACATAAATATCAATTATATAAATACAAGGATACACTTGTATCAATGCTGTCATTAGGTACTACAAAAAAAGTTGCAATACTTTGTGTAATCTTAATTGAATCAGATTTATTAATATTAGATGAACCTACTGGTGGTCTTGATAAAAAAGCAAGCAATGAAGTGATTAAAATGTTAAAAGAAATTAAAAACCAAAATTCGATTGTTGTATGTATAAGTCATGATGATGCTTTAAAAACAAATTGTACAAAAATTCTTACAATAAAGGATAAATCAATTTATGAATACAATAACTAAAATCATTGCATTAAAAGAAGTAAAATTAATAATAGAAAGAAAAAAAGTATATCTATTAATGATTGCAGCTGTAGCCTTTCCAACAATCATGTTATATGTATTTCAACAGTATGGTTCAAGTTTAGAATTAAACCTATCATTACTATTGATGCTCTTTTTTGTACCAATTATTGCTAGTGAATTCTTATATCTAAGCCTCAGTGAAGAAATTAGTAATGAAACACTGAATGTGATGTTTATTAGTGATATGACATCTATAAATATTCTTCTTAGTAAAAGTATATTTCCTTTTATATTAACGGCTATTTTGTTTCTACTTTCAATGTTGATTGTACAAATCGGAGTATTCGTTCAGGGAGTACCAGGAGTTGAAATACTATCTCTAAATAATATTGGTATTGGAATATTAGCTATTATTGGTAGTATTATCATTGAATGGATCAATTTACTGAAAGTAGAGAGTTATACAATGAACAATCATTCATTGTTCATGATAGTTTCATATGGTATATCCATTTCAATATATTTTATCCAAGGTGTTATAGGTGCTGTGTTTGCAATATTGTTGCATTTGATAATTATACTATTATTATTTTATTTTGTGCTTCAGTTAATGAAAGTAAAAGATTTACGAAAAAAATACTACTATTACTTTACAAAATTATTTGATGTAAAGAAATTAACATACAATAAACTCGTAATTCGCTTGCCAATTAGTGAATTACGCAATCATAAAAAAATATATATAAAACTATTGGTTCCAATCGTTATTTTATTTGTACCATCAATATACCCATTACTATATAAGGTACCACTAAATGTGTTTACGACATGGATTTTATATTTTCTAGCAATATCACAAATCATTAATTATAGTTTATTTCCAGCTATCGCAACGCAAAAAATATACAAAATTGATATCTTGATTCAAATTGCAAGAATGCGTCTATTTCCAACATATATGTATCAAGTAGTGTCTAGTTTATTAATGTATTTAGGATATCTAATTTTGGTATTTGTGGTGAATACAATCTTACAAAATCCAATATCTTATACTACGTATGTAATATTGATTATTAGTTCAATAGTATGTTTTCTTGTTACTGTATTATGTGCTAGTCTTATTCGTACTGTCAAAGATTATCGAATAATCAATTATATATGTTTAGGTATATGTATTATTATACATATTAGTAGTTTTGGAGTAATGTGTTTAATTTAACCATAATAGAGGCTGTAACGTAAAAGGTTTTAAAATTTTAGGCGTTCGCCTTTTTTATTTATTGTTATACATTTTTTTGTATATTTTGGGTATATGAAAATATATACTTGAATCATATGGCTTTTGGTCTGTTTAAAACGTATCGCAATTTTGAGGTTACTGAAAAAACAGCATTTTTATGTGTTAAGTCCATGTATAGTTGAAATAGGATTCAGTAGTTGAAATGGATACTGTATATAATGATGGTACAACCGGACCATTTATACAAACATTTCAACAAGTAAACTATAATCTTATAATTGCGATTTTGCACACTGAGAAAACAGCTGTAATTATTCTTTAAAGGTTTACAAACTTTAAAGAATGCCTTAGCTGATGATTTTATTGATTTATTCAAAATCATATTAACTGATTGTGGTAGTGAATTTACATATGGAAAAGAAATGGAAAAATTAGGATGTATAGTATTCTATTGTAATCCGATGCAGTCATGTCAAAAACCTCATGTACAAAGTAATCATCGATTACTAAGGTACACACTACCTAACAGAGCTTGCACTACATTCGCAAAAAGATTTAGATTTAATATTCTCACATATTAATTCATATGTTTGACAAGAATTGATGGGGAAATCACCTATTGAGGTATTTGCATTTTTTTATAACGATAAATTATATTTGTTGGAATAACTAAATATAAAAAAATAGATTCGGACAATATTGTACTATCCCCGAATCTAATAAAAAAATGTCACTAATGTAATTTGCGAAATATATTAGCTTAAAACAATGTCAACATTGTTCTCAAAACTATCAAATACAATAATTCTGCAAATGGAATTTTGTCTTACAAAGAAAAAAATAATCATTTGTAGATGTTTTTATTGTACTTGAATTTAGTCTTACTTGACATAAAAAGTCTCAAAATAAAAGTGATTTCCTCATGCGGTACGCATTTAAAGGAAATCCCTCTTACATCTCAACAATAATATCTCATGTGGAATTTACATTTACACCATACAATTTTTATTAACTTTTATTGCTTTTTAATTCGTTACAGTCTCTTTATTTTGCAAGATTATACAATGCATTTACATATATTTCTGTAGCTAATAATAAACTATCAATATCAATACATTCGTTATTTTCATGAATCTTGTTATCTTCACCAACAAATTCAGGTCCAAATGCTACACAATTAGGCATAGATTTTGCATATGTTCCACCACCAATTGCTTGAGGTTCATCACTACGTCCGCTAACAGATGTATATGCTTGATGCAAACTTTGAATTAAATGTGAGTTAATATCAACATGTAATGCATCTCCTACCTGGTAATCAATATCAATGTTATACTCACTAGCAACATCACGATATGATTTTTCTAAGTTTATAAAATCAATATCATGAGGACAACGCATATCAACACCAATTGTTAACTTACCTTTGCGATAACTAATAACACCTGGGTTCATTGTATAAGGTCCCATTTCACCTGTAAAAGCGACATTCATACCTTGACCGTGATAATCGTTTAGCTTTTGTGAAATAAGAGATACAACAGGATGATTAATTACAGTTTGTAAGTATTTTGCCATATATACGATTGCATTTTTACCTACTTCTGGAGTTGATGCATGACATGACTTACCAACTACAACTAAATGACTATGATTTCCTTCTTCTTCAATTGACCCACTAAGACCATTTTCTAAAAGAAAGGCATTAAAGGAATCTTCATATTTTTTGTAATCTCCTTTAATGATGGCTTGGCATGTTTCGGGTACAATATTTACTCTTGAACCAGCACCCATGGAAATTAATTCATCACTTTCAATAACACCAGTGAATACTGCATGGCCACCTGCTTTTTCTCCATAAATTACTGGAAACCCACCATCTGGTGTAAACCCAGCGACAGGATACGGTCTATTTTCAAAGTAATATTTTACACAAGCACTACCTAGTTCTTCATTACATCCAAAAATCACACGTATTTTTTTACTTAGTGGGATTTGCATGTCATGAAGTATTTTTGCAGCATAGTAACCTGCTATAAGCGGTCCTTTATCATCTGCAACACCGCGCCCATATAATTTATTATCTTTTGTTATTACTGTAAAAGGATCGCTGTCCCATCCTTTGGCATTTACTGGCACAACATCCAAGTGTCCAAGTACACCGATACACTCAGTTCCTTCACCAATATCGATATGACCAGCATATCCATCAACATCATCGACTACATAACCATCACGTTTTCCAATTTCAAGCATTGCGTCTAAGGCATCTCTGCATGGTTTTCCAAATGGTTGGTTAGGACCAACTGTATTATCATCTTGTGTAGAAGGTATAGCACATAAGTCAATAATATCTTGAATCATTTGGTCTTTTATTTTTGTTACTTCATCTTTAAAGTTTATCATTTTTTCACCTCTTGATAGTTATTATAACATTTTTTTTTAATGTTTTTAAACAAATTTATTTAAAATAGTGGTATGATACAAAAAAGGAGGAAAAGCTATGGATACATCTCATTTTCATGTGACAGTAAAAGCAATAGTCGTTGTTGAAGAAAAAATCGTGTTATTAAAAAAACATATTCCATCAGTCGATGGACACGGATTTTGGGAATTACCAGGTGGTGGTGTTCAAGTTGGTGAATCGCCAACGGAAGCAGTGATTAGAGAAGTTTTTGAAGAGACGGGATTAGAGGTTGTCGAGGCTTTACCTAAATACACCTTTTGTTGTAATCGAAATGATAAGCAAATTATTGGGATTGGATTTTTATGTAATGTAAAGGGTGGTACAGTTACCATATCTTTTGAACATCAAGATTACATTATTTGCTCATTAAATGATGCAAAAGAATATTTATCAAAAGAAATTTATCAAGATGTGAGTACTAGTCTTGAAGTGAAATAGGAGTGTTTATGAACGAACAAATTATTGAATTATTAAGTATTGAATTAGCAGTTACAAAAAAACAAGTGCATGCTACATTGCAACTATTAGAAGAAGGGAACACAGTTCCCTTCATTGCACGTTATCGTAAGGAAGCGACAAATGGTCTAGACGAAAATCAAATTCGAGATATTGATAAACAATATCAATATCAAGTATCTTTACAAAAGCGTAAAGAGGATGTTATTCGATTGATTGAAGAAAAAGGTATGTTAACAGAAGAATTGAAAAAACAAGTAATTGGTGCAATTAAGTTAACAGAGGTAGAAGATATCTATCGTCCTTTCAAAGAAAAAAGAAAAACAAAAGCAACAGAAGCTAAAGCAAAGGGGTTAGAGCCATTAGCATTAAAAATATTATCTTTGCCAAAAGAGAATATTGATGATTTTGCAAAAACATTCATTACTGAAGAAGTGCAATCAATTGATGAAGCATACAATGGTGCAAAAGATATCATAGCAGAAATAGTTAGTGATGATATTCGTTATCGTAAATTTGTCAGTGATATGATATTTAAATCAGGTGTATTAGTTACAAAAGAAAAGAAAAAACACAGTGATGAAAAGAAAGTGTATGAAATGTATTATGACTATAACGAACGTATTAATCGCATTGTAAGTCATCGTATTTTAGCGATAAATCGTGCAGAGAACGAAAAGGTAATTAATGTATCAATTGATATTAATAAACAGTACTTTATGGAATACATTTACAATGGTGTGACAAAAAAAAGACAAACAAGTGTTGCAAGCTATATACAAGAAGCAATTGAAGATGGTTTTTCAAGATTATTAATGCCATCAGTTGAACGTCAGGTGCGTTTAGAGCTAACTCAAAAAGCACATTTACAAGCATTAAAAGTTTTTTCAGTCAATTTAGAGAAATTGCTGCTACAGGCACCCATTAAAAACAAAGTAGTATTAGGATTAGATCCCGCGTATCGTACTGGTTGTAAGCTGGCTGTTGTTGATGAAACAGGCAAAGTATTACATATTGATAAAGTTTTTATAACCATTCCAAGGAATAACTATGACAAAGAAAAGGCGTTGCTTGTATCTTTAATAAAAAAATACAATGTTCAAATTATTGCCATTGGTAATGGTACGGCAAGTCGTGAAAGTGAAGCTTTTATATCAGCACTTATAAAAGAAAAACAGTTAACAGTAGACTATGCTATTATTTCTGAGGCAGGGGCATCGGTGTATTCTGCTAGTAAAGTAGCAATTGAAGAATTTCCAGATTACCAAGTAGAGGAAAGATCGGCTGTATCAATTGCTAGAAGATTACAAGATCCACTTGCTGAACTTGTAAAAATTGAACCAAAAGCGATTAGTGTTGGACAATATCAACATGACATTGCTAAGAAACAATTAGAAGAACAATTAGATTTTGTGGTTGAAAAAACAGTAAATAATGTCGGTGTTGATATTAATAGTGCATCGGCGTCATTACTACAATATGTTGCTGGGTTAAGCACAACAGTAGCTAAAAATATCGTTAATCATCGTAACGAATTTGGGACTTTTAAAGATCGAAAAGAAATAAAAAAAGTAAAAAAACTAGGTGACAAAACATATCAACAAGCAATTGGATTTTTACGTATTGATAAACCTATAAATCCATTTGATGCTACTGCAATCCATCCAGACAACTATCATCAAGCAAAAATGCTCTTAGAATACCTAGGGTGCACACAAGAAATGCTGGGAAGTCATGATATTGTTGAAAAAATTGAACAATGTAATCGCCAAGAGGTGCAAACAAAGCTAGAAATTGACCAATATACATTAGATGATATTCTAGATTGTTTTACAAAACCAAATCGTAGTCCAAGAGATAATTATGCAATGCCTATTTTGAAAAAAGATATTCTTCAATTAGAAGATTTACATCCTGGAATGCAGTTAGAAGGCACTGTCCGTAATGTTGTTGATTTTGGTGCTTTTGTTGACATTGGGCTAAAAAATGATGGGTTAGTTCATATATCAAAAATGTCGAAATCGCGTATCAAACACCCACTAGAAAAAGTCAATATAGGAGACATTGTGACAGTATATGTATATGAGGTTGATGTCAAAAAAAATCGATTATCACTAAGTTTTTTTGAAAATTAGATTGTAATTTGTATACAATGATAGTACAATGGTCTTATATCAAGTTTTGATAAGAAAGGATTAGTTGATTATGAGTAAAGTAACTGGAAAAGTTAAGATGTTCAACAATGAAAAAGGATTTGGGTTCATCAATATCGAGGGAGAGGAAAGAGATATCTTTTTCCACTACTCACAAATCATTCAAGATGGATTTAAGTCTGTAGACAGTGACCAAATGGTTACATTCGACTTACTAGAGGGAGAAAAAGGTTTACAAGCTAGAAATGTTGAAAAAATTTAACTATTAAGATAGGCAACTTTGGTTGCCTATTTTTCTTGGCGATAATATGTGTTATAATCGTTAATATGTACAGGAGGGCTTAGTTGTGGACTATAAATATCAAAAAGTATATGATAAAGTAGTTTCTGATATTGAAAAGGGGATGCTCGTTCAAGGTCAAAAAATACCATCTATTCGCCAAATGACACAACTATTAGAAGTAAGTAAAACGACTGTAGAAAGTGCCTACGATCAATTATGTGTTGAAGGTTACGTTGAGGCTAGAAAAAAGGTGGGATACTTTGTTGCAAGTGAAAAAACACCGCAATTATTATCTGCAATAGTTTCGAATATTGCAGAAGTAAAAAATGATTATCGTTATGATTTTAGTGGACAATTTGTTGATGAAGGTAGCTTTAATATGGAAGTGTGGAAAAAGTACATAAAAAAAGCTTTGTTAGAAAACAAAAAATTACATAGTTATGGAAAGCCTTTTGGTGAACATGAATTATTATCGATGTTACAAAATCATAGCCAAATGTTTCGTGGTTTTAAAAAAGATATCAATAATTATATTGTGGGAGCTGGTTTTCAAACATTACTACACTCGATATGTGCAATGTTTTTGCCAGGAAGTACAATTGTTATGGATGAGACACCATTTATTCAAGCCCAAATCGTATTTGAAGATAGTCAGTTGAATGTTAAAAAAGTACCTAGTGATGAATTTGGAATATCAATTGAACAATTGAAAAAACACAGCCCGCAAATTATTTACATAAATTCATCATCAGGTGGATACCATGGCCAACCAATACAAAGACAACGACGAAATGAATTAATTCAATATGCTAGAGAATATGATGTTTTTATTATTGAAGATGATCATAATGGTGAACTTAAATATAACTCTAAAACTATTGATGCGATGGCTGGGGATGATGATAATCATATAATTTATATTGGATCTTTTTCTAAATTATTATTGCCTTCAATTCGATTAAGTTATATGGTATTACCACAGAGTCTCGTGGATAAATATAAAGAAAGAAATAAAGTATATCATCAAACAGCTTCGAAACTAGAGCAAATTGCTTTAGCTATGTATATGCAAGATGGACAACTTGCAAGACATATTAAAAGACTACGTAAATTATATATTCAAAAGGCAAGTATCTTAGTATCGACACTAACAAATACTTTTCCTAAGTTTCAATTTCGATTGTATGAAACATCACTCAAAGTTGTAATGATAGTTTTTGATAAAGATGTTGATTTGATGATTAGTGAAGCACTGAAATATGATGTATTATTGTTGAAAAATAATAGCAATGAAATAGTATATTCCTTTTCAAGTATTGCTCTTAGTGATATAGAAACAGCTGTTATAGCGTTAAAAAAAGCTTGGAAAAGTTTATAAAATACATTATATGTTCATAATTCTAAAATATAATTAGTACAGGTGATAGAATGAAAATAGAAGTGATTTATACAAAAAAAACTAAATATACAAAAGATATCTTAGAGGCGATGGCGCGATATGTAAAAACATATCCAAAAGATATGGAGCAATATAACCATCAAGAAATAACTGATTTGCTTGTTATTGGATTCGATGAAACAGTTATGAGTGAACAAGAGTTATTCTTATTTATTGATAAAATTGATCGAAATTATGTAAAAAACATTTGTCTAGTAAATACATTTATTCTTAGAAACAAAAAAATGAGTGAGGTTGTAAATAGATGCCATAAAAATCGTTTACCTTTAATGCGCGAACAATTTTCCATAAAGCTTAATCGTACATGTTTTAAAGAGATGCCACAATTAGCTAAAGATAATGCTCGTATTTATATTGAAGACATGGTAAATGTAATAAATCAATATTATTAAAAGCAATCATACTGATTGTTTTTTTTTTTATTATTTTTAGCACTAATGTGTTGACACTGCTAACAGATGGTGTATAATAAGTTTAGCACATTAAAACTATGAGTGCTAAGAGGTGGTGAAAGCGATGTTAACAACTAGACAACTATTAATATTTAAATGTATTGTCGAAGAGTTTGTAGAAACAGCAGAACCGGTTGCATCTAAAGCCTTGATGACAAAATATCACTTACCTTATTCAAGTGCAACAATACGTAATGAAATGAGTTTTTTAGAAGAAACAGGGTACATAGAAAAAACCCATACTTCTTCTGGTAGGGTTCCTTCAGTTGAAGGATATCGTTTCTATGTTGACATGCTAGAACAAAGTGATATTGATGATTCTATAAAGAATCAAGTTGCAACTATATTTAGTGATCGACGTCGTTCATTAAATGAAATAATCCAAGAAAGTTGTCAAATGCTAAGTGAGCTTACGCATTTAACATCGGTAGTTCTTGGACCGGATTCTATGAGTGATTCACTTCAAAGAATCACAGTTGTGCCATTAGGAGACAATAAAGTAACAGCAATCATTATTACAAATCAAGGACATGTTGAAAACAAAGTTTTTGAATTATCAAATGATACTTCAATTGATGACTTGGTAAGTTGTGTAAATATTATGAATGATTTGCTTATTGGTACGCCAATTGATCAAGTGGTGTTTCGCTTAGACCGTGACGTAAGGCCAATAATTGCAGCTAAAATTAAAGAGCATGAAGAATTGTTCAATGCCTTTTTAGAAGCGTTTGTTAAATTTGCATCAGGAAATGTGTATTTTTCTGGAAAAGAAAATATGTTATATCAACCAGAGTACAATGATGTAAATAAATTACGTAAAATAGTATCAGCGTTCGAAAATTCACAAGCTTGGAGTGCTTTAACTCCACTAGCTATTGAAGAGGGCGTTACTGTAAAAATTGGTCATGATGCACCTGTTGACTTAGGTAGTGATGTTTCAGTGATTTCGGCATCATTTAAAACTGGTCAAGCAAGTAAAGGTTCAATTTCAGTTATTGGGCCAACTAGAATGCCATATGAAAAAATTGTAGCGTTAGTAGAATATATATCAAAAAGCATAGAAGATGTGTTCTTTGATGAAAATGATGAAAAAAGTTGAGGTGAATATCGTGAGTGAAAAAAACGATGACGTACAAGTAGACATCGAGAACCAAGAAGATGTTGAAGTAGAAGTAGAATTAACAAAAGAAGAATTGTTAGAAAAGCGTGTTGCAGAGTTAGAAACTGAAGCTGCTACATGGAAGACAGACTATTATAAAGTATTTGCTGATATGGAAAATACAAAAAGAAGATTGCAAAATGAACATTCAAATTCATTGAAGTTTATGATGCAAAGCTTCATTGAAGAATTACTACCGGTTATTGATAATTTTGAAAGATCGCTTGCAATTGAAAATCCAAGTGATGAAGTTGCAAACTTCTTAAAAGGATATCAAATGATTTATCAACAATTATTAGTAGTATTAGAAAAGCAAGGTGTTGAAGTAATTGAGACAGAAGGAAAAGAATTTGATCCAAACTTCCACCAAGCAGTAATGACAGTTAGTGATGAAGCATACGAAGACAATATGATTGTTGAAGAGCTTCAAAAAGGTTATAAATTGAAAGATCGCGTTATTCGTGCATCTTTAGTAAAAGTAAATCAATAAATTTAGGAGGAATAAAATATGTCAAAAATTATCGGAATTGATTTAGGAACAACTAACTCTTGTGTTAGTGTTATGGAAAACGGAGAAGTAAAAGTAATCGCAAACCCAGAAGGAAATAGAACAACTCCTTCAGTAGTATCATTTAAAAATGATGAAATCATCGTTGGTGAAGCTGCAAAAAGACAAGCTGTAACAAACATGGACACAATTATGTCAGTAAAACGTCATATGGGTACAGCACATAGAGAAACAGTAAATGGTAAAGAATATACACCACAAGAAATTTCAGCAATGATTTTACAAAACTTAAAAGCAACTGCAGAAGCATATCTTGGACAAACAGTTACTAAAGCAGTAATTACTGTACCGGCATACTTCAACGATGCAGAAAGACAAGCAACAAAAGATGCAGGTAAAATTGCTGGTCTAGAAGTAGAACGTATTATCAATGAACCAACAGCAGCAGCACTTGCATTTGGTTTAGATAAAGTAGATCAAGAACAAAAAGTATTAGTATATGACTTAGGTGGAGGAACATTTGACGTTTCTATCTTAGATTTAGCTGATGGTACTTTTGAAGTATTATCAACATCTGGAGATAACCGTTTAGGTGGAGATGACTTTGACCAAAAAGTTATGGATTATATCGTAGCAGAATTCAAAAAAGAACAAGGAATCGATTTAGCAGCTGATAAAATGGCAATGCAACGTGTTAAAGAAGCAGCTGAAAAAGCGAAAAAAGATTTATCTGGTGTTGTACAATCACAAATTTCATTACCATTTATTTCAGCTGGAGCAAGTGGACCAGTGCATCTAGAATTAACACTTACAAGAGCTAAATTTGATGAATTAACAAAAGATTTAGTAGATCGTACAGAAATTCCTGTAAAACAAGCGTTAAAAGATGCTGGAATGCAACCAAGCGAAATCGATCAAGTATTATTAGTTGGTGGTTCAACACGTATTCCTGCTGTGCAAGAATCAGTGAAAAGATTACTTGGAAAAGAGCCAAATAAATCAGTTAACCCTGATGAAGTAGTTTCTATGGGAGCTGCTATCCAAGGTGGAGTTATCGCAGGTGACGTAAAAGATATCTTATTATTAGATGTTACACCATTATCATTAGGTATTGAAACAATGGGTGGAGTTATGACTGTATTAATCGAAAGAAATACAACTATTCCAACTACAAAATCTCAAGTGTTCTCAACTGCAGCAGATAACCAACCAGCAGTAGATATTAACGTATTACAAGGTGAAAGATCAATGGCTGCTGATAATAAACAATTAGGTTTATTCAAGTTAGATGGTATTGAACCAGCTAGAAGAGGGGTTCCTCAAATTGAAGTAACATTCTCAATTGATGTAAATGGTATCGTGAATGTTAAAGCAAAAGATTTAAAAACACAAAAAGAACAATCTATCGTTATTCAAAACTCAACAGGATTATCTGATGAAGAAATCGAAAAAATGGTTAAAGATGCTGAAGCAAATAAAGCTGATGATGAGAAAAAACGTAAAGATATCGAAACAAAAAATAAAGCTGAACAAATGATTAATGAAATTGATAAATCATTAGAAGAACAAGGTGATAAAATCGATGCTACACAAAAAGAATCAGCTGAAAAATTAAAAGAAGAATTAAAAACTGCATTAGATAATAATGATATGGAAACATTAGAAGCAAAAATGTCTGAGTTAGAGCAAATGGCTCAACAAATGGCTGCATATGCATATCAACAACAAGGTGATGCTGGAGCAAACCCAGGACAAGCACCAGAAGATGATAATGTAGTAGATGCTGATTTTGAAGAGAAAAATTAATTTATAAGCCAAGGCTTTGCCTTGGTTTTCACTAATATATAAAGAAGGGTACAATTATGGCAAAAAGAGATTATTATGAGGTACTAGGAATTGCAAAAGGAGCTAGTGCTGATGAGATTAAACGTGCATATCGTAAAAAAGCCAAACAATACCATCCAGATGTAAATAAGGAAGCAGGAGCAGAAGAAAAATTCAAAGAAGTTTCTGAAGCTTATGAAGTATTGTCTGATGATAACAAAAGAGCTGCTTATGAACGTTATGGTCATGCAGCATTTGAACAAGGTGCTGGCGGTGGCGGTGCTGGTGGCTTTGGTGGCTATGGCTTTGAAGATGTTGATTTAGGAGATATCTTTGGATCATTCTTTGGAGGTGGCGGTCGTGGACGAAGTCGTCCTACTGGACCAAGACGAGGAGAAGATCGCTTAGCTCATTTAGAAATAGATTTTATGGAAGCAATTAATGGTGTAAAAAAAGATATAAAAATTACTTATGATGCACCTTGTAGTTCATGTAATGGAACTGGAGCAAAAAATCCAAATGATGTAACTACATGTTCTAGATGTAATGGATCTGGTCAAGTTCAACAACAACAACATTCACCATTTGGTACCTTTGTAACAAATGCAACATGTCCTGATTGTAATGGAACAGGAAAAGTTGTTAAAAATAAATGTGATAAATGTCATGGTAGAGGGTATGAAAATAAAACAGTTACTGTTGAGTTAGACATACCTGCAGGTATCAATACACATCAACAATTACGTGTAAGCGGTAAAGGCGGGCGTGGAACAAATGGTGGACCTAATGGTGATTATTTTGTAGAAATTCATGTACGTAACCACCCTCATTTCCAACGTGATGGTAAAAATATATATATTACTGTACCAATTTCATCTGTTGATGCAACGTTAGGATGTGAAGTTGATGTACCAACTGTTCAGGGCGATGTAACATTAAAGATTCCTGCTGGAACGCAAAGTGGAACAACTATGCGTTTACGTGGAAAAGGGGTTAAAGATATCCGTAGTACAAACTATGGTGATCAACTTGTAAAGGTTGACGTAAAAATACCTAACAAATTATCGCATGAAGAAAAAGAGTTGTATCGAAAACTTGCAGATGTAAATAAAAAAGATTCTATTTTTGATAATTTTAAAAAAGCATTTAAAAAGTAAATAAAAACACACTGATTTGTTATTAAATTAGTGT
>CAYJEM010000013.1:0-38250 GCA_964369175.1 uncultured Erysipelotrichales bacterium
TCACTTGCCTTTCACGCAAGCATTCACGGGTTCGAACCCCGTACGAGTCACCATATGATAAATTACTTCTTACATTTGTATGAAGTTTTTTTATATTCAAAAAGCCTACAATCGTAGGCCTTAAGGTAGTGGTTTATCTTCAGCAGTATATATTTCATACCATTCATCACGTGATAGGGTAATGCCAATAGCACTAACTGTATCAAGCATATTTTTAATTGAAGTTGTCCCTGCGACTGGTTGAATATTTGCCGGGTGACGTAAAATCCAAGCTGTTACAATAGCTACTTTAGATACATTGTATTTTTTTCCTAGTCTATCTAGTACTTCATTTAGTTGAGGGTATTTAGGATTATCGATAAATGTGTCACTTGATAAATCGCTGCGGATTGTCGACCAAGCTTGAATTGTCACATCGTGTAAACGACAATAATCCAATGTGCCTGCATCATAGTTTATTGCAGTTGGAACTTTCATGTTTGAGAAAATTCCCATATCAATCATTCCAGCATGTGCTGGACCAAATTGCAATTGGTTGATAACGATCGGTTGTTTGCAATATTTTTTTAATAATTCAATTTGATAGGGGTTTTGATTTGATACACCAAAGTATCTTACCTTTTTAGTACGGTATAATTCATCAAATGCTGCAGCTACAGCTTCTGGTTCCATTAATGCATCAGGTCTATGCAATAGTAGAACGTCAAGATAATCAGTTTGTAACCTTTTTAAAGAGCCCTCAACACTCTCTAAAATATACTCTTTTGAAAAATCGAATCTTTTTCCTGGAACAATAGCACATTTTGTTTGAATAATAATATTCTTACGTAAATTTGGATTTCTAGCTAGCACCTCTCCAAATAATTCTTCTGATTTTCCTGCTCCATAAATGTCAGCGTGATCAAAAAAATTAATTCCAGCCTTTACACTCTCTAAAACTAATTCTTCAACTTCTTCAACACTTTTACTAGCAATGCGCATACATCCTAGTATGATTTTTGATGCCTTTAAGTCAGTTTGTGGTAAATTGTAATATTCCATTATATATGTCCTCCTAAATAATTATATCATATTTTTTTTTGATTTGTTATAATTGTTGTAAAAGGAGGGTACAAATGTTAGCGACGATTTTTGAACTATTACTTTATATGATGTGTGTTGCCCTAGCAATGTATGGGTTGATGGCGTTTAATTATGACGGTGTACTTAAAAAGGGCCGTACAAAAGAGTTTTATGTATTTTATTTACTTGCATCACTATCTCTAGGATACTTAGCTGCACAGTTTATACTAACTTTTATAACAATTCGATTATAGTCTAAATTTATTTTTCTAGCGTATACTTTATTGAGGTGTATAAATGAAAATAATTAAGATTAAAATTGGAATTGTTTTTTTTCTGTTTTCGCTTTGTTCAACAGGTTTAATACTACATGGTTCAAGCAAACCGATAGAAAAGCCAACACAGATATTAAGTAACGATGAGACACTACCTCAAGAGCAGCTAGTATATGTTGAAGTGACAACGAGTCTAGGGGTAGAGCAAGTAGAGCTGAGTACATACTTGCTTGGGGTTGTTGCTGGTGAAATGCCGGTTTCTTTTGAATTGGAAGCGCTTAAGGCACAAGTTGTAGCTAGTAGAACCTTTGTTTTTTCAAGGGATTTAAAGGTTGATAATACGACGAATTCGCAAGTGTATCTATCTAAAGAAGAACGCGCTAGTAAATGGCTTGATGAAACAGAAAGTAATGAAAGTAAAATAATTGAGGCCATTGAACAAACGGATGGTGAAGTGTTGATGTATGATGGCGAGTATATTTCGGCATTGTTTTTTTCGAGTAGTAATGGGCATACAGAAAACAATGAGGATTATTTTGTTAGTAGTGCTGTTCCTTATTTACGTAGTGTTGAAAGTCCATGGGATCAAATGGTGAATGAAAATTTTGAACGAACAAAAACTTTTACAACGCAACAACTTGCTGAGGCATTTTCAATAGCTGATGTGAATTTTACAATTGTATCACACAAAAGTAGTGGCCGAGTGGATGTTGTTTACATTAATGATAAAGAATACAGTGGTCGTCAAGTGCGTGAAATCCTTAACCTTGCATCGAATGATTTTACAATCGATAAAACTGATGAGGGTTATGTGTTTACAACTAAGGGAAGTGGTCATGGAGTTGGAATGTCACAATATGGTGCACAAGGGATGGCATTAGAGGGTAAAAGTTATGAAGAAATATTAAATCACTATTATACCAATATAGAAATAGTAAAAAAATAGTATATTTCATTTATTGTTGGAAACACTCTAACTAAGAGGTGAATATATGAAAAAAATTATTTTAAGGAAAAAGCAAATACTGATTTTAACAAGCGCTATAGTTGTGTTTATCTTTGGGGTTGTAACAATGCAATTTCTTATAAATGTCTTTGAACCCTTGCCTGAAATACCAGTTGTAAATGTTGATATACCTAGTGAACCTGAAGTTGCCCCAACAGAGGAAGTAGAAATTGAAGTACTACAATCACCGGTAAGTGAAGAGTGTAAAATAGTACGTTATTTTTATGATGTCAACCAGGAAGATCAAAAGTTAGAACAAGCATTGATATTATTTGAAAATGTATATCGCCCAAATATGGGGATCGACTATAGCTTTGATGGTACTGTGTTTGATGTTTATGCAAGTACTAGTGGCGAGGTAGTAAAAAAGAGTCAAGATCCATTACTGGGATGGATAGTAACAATTAGTACTAGCGAAGGTATTAAAACAACTTATCAAGCATTAGGTGAAGTTACCGTTGAACAAGGAGCAACAGTTAAACAAGGTGATAAAATTGGCAGTAGTGGTGAAAATATTTATGAAGCTGATTTGAAAAATCACTTACATTTTATTGTTGAAAAAGATGACCAAGTTATAAATCCTGAGACTGCTATTGGAAAAAAACTAAATGAAATTAACTAAAGAGGGATAACCCTCTTTTTAAAGTTTATAAATAGCGTTTTTACTTCTTGTAAACCATGCAAATTGTGGTACAATATAGAAGATATAATTAGGAGGTACGATGATGGCGTTATCAAAAGAAATAGGTATCGATTTAGGTACTGCAAATATTTTAATATATAGTAAAGGTGATGGGATAGTTGTTAATGAACCATCAGTTGTAGCAATAGATGATGAAACAAAAAGACCACTAGCAGTGGGAATGGAAGCAAAAGAGATGCTTGGAAAAACACCAGGTAGAGTATGTGCGGTAAGACCATTAAAAGATGGTGTAATTGCTGATTTTAGAATAACAGAAATTCTAATTACTCATTTTATCAATAAATTAAATTTAAAAGGAATCTTTTCAAGACCAGTTATTTTAATTTGTTGTCCATCTAATATTACATCAATTGAAAAAAGTGCAATTAAAGATGTAGCTGAAAGATGCGGAGCTAAAAAAGTGTATATTGAAGAAGAACCAAAAGTAGCAGCTATTGGTGCTGGTTTAGATATTTCTAAACCAACAGGAAATATGGTTATTGATATTGGTGGTGGAACTACTGACGTTGCAGTATTATCACTAGGTGACATTGTTACTAGTGGTTCATTAAAATTAGCAGGAGATGTAATGGATGAAGAATTAATTAAATTCATCAAAGATAAGTACAAATTACTTATTGGTGATCGTACTGCTGAACAAATTAAAATTAATATTGGATCAGCAATTAAAGGATATTTAGATGCTGAAATGGAAGTGCGTGGACGTGACTTAGTTACTGGATTACCACATACAATTACACTGACATCTGATGAAACAGAGCTTGCGCTACGTGAAACATGTCAAACAATTGTTCGCGAAGCAAAACGTGTGTTAGAACAAACACCACCTGAATTAGCAGCGGATATTGTTGGTAGAGGAGTATTTTTAACTGGTGGTGGAGCACTGCTTGCTGGTTTAGATAAACTATTAGAAACAGAATTAAATGTACCTGTCTTTATTGCTGAAGACCCACTTAACTGTGTTGCTATCGGTACAGGAATTATGTTAGAAAACTTACATTATTTAAAATAACAAAGAAGGGAGAAATCCCTTTTTGTACTACATAAGGAGGAAATATATGAAAAAATCTATTTTTTTTGATATTGATGGAACATTGGTAGGTCACAAATTTGGTATGGATGACATACCAAAAGAAGTAATTATAGAGTTAGAACGTTTAAGGGAATTAGATTATACTTTGTTTCTAGCTACTGGAAGACCTTTGGTATTAGTGCCAGATGAGCTTAAGAAATATGATTTTGATGGTATGATTTTATGTAATGGAGCACATGTACTATTGGGTGATAAAGATATCTATTTAGAAACAGTAGATAAAGATGATTTGTCATCAGCTATTCAATTTCTAGATGAGAATAATAGTCAATATGTCTATCATACAGCTGATAAAATATATTTAAAAGATGGATATAAAGAAATCTATGACTTCTATAGTAGGTTAGGCATGAAAGATAGTGATGTAATAAGTGAATATAAAAATGATGAGGTTTTTGAAAAGACTTTAAAAGTTGAAATTCTTTTTGATAAAGATAAGTATCAAAATGTCATTGATAAAATTAGTAAGGATTTCCAAATTGATACTTTTGGGGCATTTGATAGTTTAGAATTTTATAGTAAAAGTACATCAAAAGCTCGTGGTATTCAAAGAGTTTTAGAACACTTGCATATTGATGTTGAAAATAGTTATGCATATGGTGATGGAACGAATGATATTGAAATGATTAAATTTGTTGGTCATGGGGTTGCGATGGGTAATGCAGCAAAAGAACTAAAAGAGGTTGCTGATGAAGTGTGTGGACATGTGGCTAACAATGGTTTAGCATTAGCACTTCAAAAATTAAAATAGAGTGGAAACGCTCTTTTTTTGTCAATCTTGTTATTTTTTTAAAACCATATTATAATAGATAAGACAGGGGGAAAGAATATGTCGATGCAAATATTATTATCATTTTTATTAGCGATGGTTGTTTCTGCAATGCTTATCCCAGTTGTGATGAAAGTGGGTAGCTCGCTTGACGTAGTTGCCAAGATGAATAAACGTACAGTTCATAAGCATGAAATTGTTCGTATTGGTGGACTTGCGGTATATATAGCGTTTTTACTTGGAGTAGTACTTTTCTTGCAAACAGATTCACAAATCAACTCAATTTTATTAGCAGGTTTTTTAATCTTTATAGTTGGTTTACTAGATGATATTTATGATCTTCCAGCAAAAGTTAAGCTTATAGGAGAATTTGCTGCTAGTATGATTGTTATCTTTTACGGAGATATTCAATTGCAGGGATTTTCAAATATTATGCCTTTTTTACCAGAAATAATTACAACAATATGGATAGTGGGTATTACGAATTCTATTAATTTAATTGATGGTCTTGATGGTCTATCTGGTGGTATTTCAGTTATTGTACTAGTTACCGTATCAATTACTTCATTGCTTAGTGGTAGGGTTGATATTGCTTCATTATCATTATTGTTAGCAGGAGCTGTTACAGGTTTTTTATTCTTTAATTTTCATCCTGCAAAAATATTTTTAGGTGATTGTGGGGCCTTGTTTGTAGGATTTATGATTGCTGTTATATCATTGCTAGGTTTTGGATATAGTGTGTCAGCATTTTTTACATTAGGAGCACCAATTATTGCATTGATGGTACCTATTACAGATACAATTTTAGCAATAATTCGTAGAAAACTAAAAAACAAGAAATTTAGTGATGCTGATCGTCATCATTTACATCATCGACTTATGTTTAAAGCAAAATTAGGACATACTAGAAGTGTAATTGTACTTTATGCAGTTACCATTCTATTTTCAATAACATCATTTTTATATTTGTATGATGTTGTTTTAGGAACAGTAATGTTTATCGTCCTTTTTCTTATCTTCGAGCTATTTGTTGAGTATACAAATATGATCAGCCGTAACTTTAAACCGTTACTTACAATAGCAAATATTTTCATACAGAGTAAACGATTACCAACAATAAGTGCCGTTGAAAACTATCGAAATAGTCATATTGGAAAAAAACATCCAATTAGAAAGGTTGTGGGTATTGTATTCTCTATTGCTGCAATGGTGGCAATAATGTACTATGCTTTTATGCAATCTATGCCAAAAGAGACACCAGTGATTGATATTCCATATACAGAAGTGACACCGTCATCAGTATTAATGAATATGACATATACAAATTTGGAAACTGCAGTTCAAGCACAAAATAGTGACCAAGTTGCTCAGTTAGTGGCAGCATATTTTTTACAACAATACCTATCACCACAATATAGTCATGACGTAGTGGAGGGTCTAGAGTATGTCTTACCAGAAATTCGCGAAGATTTTGAGAAAATATCAAATGAACAAATGACATTACTTTTAGATACATATCCTAATCTAGAAGTAACTAGCTATGAAATTATTTCTTTTTCACCATCGAAATTACAACTTGATGGGTTTGTTGATAATCGCTATTATTCAGTTCTAATAGATTATAAGTTTAGTGAAGAAGTTGAAGAGTTACAAGAGTATGCAACAGTTACAGTGATGGAAAATCAAGGGGTATTTTACGTGGTTGGAATTGAAAATAACTAGTATTGTATTTCATATTATTTTATGTTATCATGGGTAGGAGTGTTTACGTATAAAAAAGGTTAGGAGGACTGACAGATGTTACAAACAATATTAAATGTCGTATTTATAATTATTGCTATCGCACTTATTATTTTATGCCTATTACAAAGTGGAAAATCAGATGGTGTTGTTAATGCCTTATCTGGTCAAAGTTCAAACTTATTTGCACAATCAAAAGAACGTGGTTCAGAGCTATTTATTACAAGACTTACAACTGGTCTTGCAATTGCTTTCTTTGTTGTTGCACTTATGTTACGTATGGGTTAAAACTAATAGGACGAAAGTCCTATTTTTTGTTTTAAGGAGGAAAAAATGAA
Source organism: uncultured Erysipelotrichales bacterium (assembly GCA_964369175.1). Taxonomy (GTDB): domain Bacteria; phylum Bacillota_I; class Bacilli_A; order Erysipelotrichales; family Coprobacillaceae; genus Tannockella. The sequence goes on from CAYJEM010000013.1 coordinate 6,987, forward strand.
ACAAACAATATTAAATATTTTAGCGAATGATGACTTCTTGAAACGTACACCATCATCACTGGCAAAGGAATTAGGATATCAAACAAAAGAAGAATTTACATCATTTATGAAAGTATTAAATCAGCTAGAAGAAGAGCTAGTAGTGATTCGTAATGATAAAGATGAGTATTATTTACCTACCCAAAAGAATATGGTTATAGGAATATTATCAATTAACAAAAAAGGGTTTGGATTTGTACGATTAGAAGATGAAAATTTAGAAGATATTTTTATATCAAAAGAATCTTTGAAAGGCGCATTTGATAAAGACACAGTATTAGCACAAATTGAAGAGCAACAAAAAGGAAATCGTAAAGAGGGAAAAATCCTTCGAGTAATCAAAAGAGGAAAAACAAGAATTGTTGGTGAGCTAAGACAAGGAAATCGCGATTGTTATGTAGAGAGTACGGTTTTAGGATTAGATAAAAGAATATACATTGATAAAGGGCATTTGCACGGTGCAACAGTAGGACATGTTGTTGCTGTTGAAATAAAAGTATACAAACCATTAGTAAAAGGAACAGTTGTTGACATTATTGGACATAAAAGTGATCCAGGTGTGGATATATTATCCGTAGTTAGTGATCATGGTGTAGATATTGCTTTCCCAAAAGAAGTTTATAAACAAATCGATTATATTCAAGATGAAGTATTAGAAGCAGATTTAGTAGGTAGACTAGATTTACGTAAAGAAGTTATTGTAACGATAGACGGAGATGATGCTAAAGATTTAGATGATGCCATATCACTGACAATCAATGAAAATGGAAACTATTATTTAGGAGTGCATATTGCTGATGTAAGTCACTATGTTAGTGAAGATTCACCGTTGGATAAAGAGGCAGTTGAAAGAGGAACGTCAATTTACTTAGTTGACAGAGTGATTCCGATGTTACCTCACAAATTATCAAATGGAATTTGTTCATTAAATCCTCATGTTGACCGTTTAACAATGTCGTGTTTTATGGAGATTGACAAAACTGGTGAAGTTATTGATTATAAAATAGATCAAAGTGTTATTCACTCAACTGAGAGAATGACATATAATAATGTAAATAAAATACTTGCTGGTGACAAAGAAATGACAAAGCAGTATCAACATGTACAAGATTTATTCTTTTTAATGCAAGAACTTGCATCTATATTACAAAATAAAAGAGAGCAACGTGGTGCTATCGACTTTGATGTAAAAGAAGCTAAAGTGTTGGTAAATAAAAAAGGAAAACCGACAGATGTTGTTTTAAGAGAACGAGGAATAAGTGATCGTATTATAGAATCATTTATGTTACAAGCAAATGAAACGGTAGCAAAACATTTTTGCTTATTTGATAAACCATTTATTTATCGTGTTCATGAGCATCCAAAATTATCAAAATTACAACAATTTACTGGTATTGCCAAAACAATGGGTTATGAAATCGAAGGTTCATTAGAAGATATCGAACCGATGCAATTACGTAAGCTTATTGAATCAAGTCGTGATAAAGAAGAACATGATGTTATTACAACACTGTTATTACGCTGCATGCAAAAAGCGGCATATGATGAAAACTGCTTGGGCCACTATGGTTTAGCTGATGAGTATTATACACATTTTACTTCACCAATTCGTCGTTATCCTGATTTACTTGTACATCGATTAATACGTACATATTTGGTACAAAATAAGCTTGATAATGAGACGTTAAATCACTTTAATGAAGTAGTACCAATTCTTGCTAAAAAGTCTTCTGAAAGAGAAAGACTTGCAATAACTATTGAACGTGAAGTCGAAGATATGAAAAAAGCTGAGTTTATGGAACAATATATCAATAAAGAATTTGATGGTATTATTAGTTCAGTTACTAGTTTTGGATTTTTTGTGGAATTAGAAAATACAATTGAAGGTTTAGTCCATGTACTAGATTTATCTGATGATTTCTATTTCTATGATGAAAAGAAACTACAATTTATTGGTCAACGTACTGGTAAACATTTTGGGCTTTCTGATAAAGTGCGTGTTCGCGTTAGTGGTGCTAGTAAAAAGGAACGTAATATTGATTTTGTAATTGTTGGTATGAAACCAAATAAAAGCCGTAGAAAAGTAGTAATTAAAACAGATAAGAAAGCAAATAATAGTTACCGTAATAAAAAAAATAAACATCAAAGAAATAATGATGGAAAAAGACAAGATAGAAGAAGTATAATTAAAAAAGGAAAACATTCTAGGAGGAAGTAACAATGAAAATTATTTCAAATAATAAAAAAGCATACCACGATTATTTTATTGAAGATACTGTTGAAGCAGGAATTGTTTTACAAGGAACAGAAATAAAATCAGTTAGAAATGGAAATGTTAATTTGAAAGATAGTTTCATTAGAATAAAGAATGAAGAAGCATATTTAGAAAACATGCATATTTCACCTTATGAACAAGGGAATCGTTTCAATCATGACCCGTTGCGCAATCGTAAACTATTATTACATAAAAAAGAAATCTTAAAGCTTCAACAAAGAGCAAAAGAAGATGGACTAGCAATTATACCAACAAAACTATATTTTGGTAATGGTAGTAAAGTGAAAGTGGAAGTAGCACTTGCTAAAGGAAAAAAACTATACGATAAACGTCAAGATTTGAAAGAAAAAGACGCAAAAAGAGAAATTGAAAAAGCTATGAAAAATTACTAATTTATAGTATAATTATGTATAGTCTAGTAAGACTATACACATGGGGATGTCTTGGATTCGACAGGGGCAAGTCTGACCTTAGCTGCAGTCGTAGTCGTACGTTAAACGAAACAAAAAATAACTGGAAACAGAACAAACTATTCTTTCGCATAGTCGACATAGACTTGAAAGTGCCACTACTTATCGTGCCTATAAATAAGTAACTGGTATTATACTCATAGGATAAGGGTTATTATTTCTTAGCTAATAATCTCGAAAAACTAATAAGATCGCTAGGTGTAAAATTGCTTATTGATTGTAGCCTAGTTAAATCTATTCAATAAGATAAACTGTAGACGCTTTGGAGGGACTGTTTTTGGACAGGGGTTCGATTCCCCTCATCTCCACCAAAAATTAAATAATTTACATTATGATAAACTTATCACGGGAGTATCTCAGTGATTAACCGATACTGACTACGTAGTACATACGTAGTTTTTTATTTTCTTCCTATATAAAAACCCCAAAAAAGGAGACCATGAAATTATGTCATATATCTGCTTTTGAGGGGTTATATTTGTTTGTATGTAATTAATTTGTACTAATCACGGTCATTAGCGATGCTTACTTTACGAATTCTTCCTTTAACAGGTTTTGTTTGTAAAGCTTTTAATACTAATTTTCCTTTACCGTTTAATATCTCTACAAAAGTAGAAATATCTTGTATTTCGATAATACCAATATCATCACCTGTCATGCCATCAATATTACAAAGTGTTCCAACAATATCAACTGCTCTCATCTTTGTTTTCTTTCCAGCATTAAGGTGTAGTTTGATTATATCTTTACTCACTTTTACCGTTTTACTTTCTTTGTATTCAAGTGGTGTATTCATTTTTTCTTTAAATGATAGCATTGCATCATTTACTTCATCAATGCTTGGTGCTTGAAAGTAATCAACATTATATTCTAGTTTAGCTTCAATTGCATCTACATATTTGTTTTGGTTTTTTTCAACTAATGTAAAAGCCATTCCTTCATTACCAATTCTACCACTACGTCCAATACGGTGAATATACGTATCACTTTTATAAGGAACATCATAGTTTATTACTAGTGAAATATTATCAATATCTAAACCACGACTAGCGACATCACTAGCAATTAAGTATCTAAATTTTCCTTTTTTATAATCTTTAATTACTTTAGTACGGTCTTCTTGTTCCATGCCACCATGTAATCTATTACATGAATATTTATTTCGTCTTAAGACAGCATATACATTATCAACTTCTTCTTTAGTGTTTGCAAAAATGATACATGTATCCGGGTTTGTAACTGTTGTTAAGTTAACTAATGTTTCTATTTTTTCTTCACTTGCCACTTTATAAAATGATTGCTTAATATGTTTTGTTGGAGTAACACCATCTTCAATTTCAATATGTACTGGATTATTCATGTATTGGTTTGAAATATTTTTTATTGTCTCTGGCATTGTTGCTGATAATAGTACTGTTGTACGATTACTTGGCAAGTAATCAATAATTGTTTCAACTTGGTCAATAAATCCCATAGCTAACATTTCATCTGCTTCATCAATAACTAAATAGTCGATATTTGAAACATCAAAAGTGTCACGTTGGATATGATCTAAAACTCTTCCTGGAGTACCTACTGTTATATGTGTTTTTTGTTTTAATGCTTTTGCTTGGTGTTGGAATGGAGATTTACCAAATAATGCAGCAACTTTTAGTCTTTTAAATCGACCAATATTAAATGCTTCTTCTTGTACTTGCATTGCTAGTTCGCGTGTAGGTGTTAGTACTAATACTTGAGGCAATAATTGATCCCAATCAACAGCTTGGCAAAGTGGGATTAAAAATGATGCTGTTTTACCACTACCAGTCTTTGATTTTACTATGATATCTTTATTATCTAATAAGTAAGGTATAACCTTTGATTGTACACTTGTTGGTGATGTGTAATGTAATAACTCTAATGCTTTTTCTATTTGTTTATCTAGTTTGTATTGTTTGAAATTTGTATTCATTTTATCCTTCTTTCTATAACGTTATCATCCTAGCACATATTATCTACAAATACTATAGCTATTGCTCTAGGATGTAAAATATATACTGAAATGATGAAAAATCGTGGACATGAATGGAAAAATCGAGAGTAAAGACTCGCTGTTATGAGCTTTGCAATGTATTTTTATATCGACCTCTTTGATAAAACTAATAAGAACCTTCTTGTTTTCTTGTGGTAGTTTAAAAATATTATTTGTATCAATGATATATATAGCTGATTTTAAATCATTGTTTTTTATATCCATAAATATACAATCAGTCATTTGTACTTCGCCTTTGTATTTATTATGGACTACTATATTTAGCATGCATAATTATAAATTAAATTATAGTAATTCCAATGTATTTATACCCATGTATATAGTTGAATTATGCATATATTATTATATAGAGCTCTATATAATAATAAGAAAGGAAGTAGAAAATGGATTTAAATCAGTTGTATCTAACAAATAACGAATGTTATCAAGTTGGAGCAAAGATGAAACCAATAGGCGTTATGTGGCATTCAACAGGAGCAAATAACCCAACATTAAAAAGATATGTTGGACCAGATGATGGAAAATTAGGTAATAATCGATATGGTAATCACTGGAATCAATTTCGTCCTGATGGTCGACAAGTATGTGTGCATGGATTTATTGGAAGGCTGGAAAATGGAAATATTGCAACATATCAAACTTTACCATTTGATATGAAAGGATGGCATGCTGGGGGATCTGCTAATAATAATTATGTTGGATTTGAAATATGTGAAGATGGATTAGATGATATTTATTATTTTAATGCAGTATATCAAGAAGCTGTTGAATTTAGTGCTTTTATATGCAAGCAACAAGGGCTAGATCCACTCGCTGGAAATACAATTATCTGTCATAGTGATGGATATAAATTAGGAATTGCATCAAATCATAGTGATGTATATCATTGGTTTAATCGATATGGAAAAACCATGGATAATGTACGTTTAGATATAAAAAATGCAATGAATCCAAAACCACCATTCCAAGTACGTGGACATATTCAAAATGAGGGCTGGCAGTCATGGCAAACAAGCATGGTTGGTACTATTGGAAAATCACTTAGATTAGAAGCATTACAATTTGATACCGAGCTATCACTAGGTAGAATCTTATTACATTTACAAGATGTTGGCTGGGTTGATTATACAGATATTAATAAGGATACGATTATCGGAAGTGTGAATCAAAGTAGAAGAATCGAGTGTATTGAAATAACTTGTCCAAATATGGAGTATCGTGTTCATCAAGAAGGTATTGGTTGGACATCATGGACAAAAGCAGATGGTATCTCATCACTTGGAAGTGTAGGACAAGGGTTACGTTTAGAAGCAATCGAATTTCGATTTACAGACTAGAAAAGGTGTAACCCTTTTCTTTTTATGTTATACTTAGAGAAGTGATGGAATCATAGGAGGATTAAGTAATGGCAGTAATGTATCCAATTATAAAGAAATATATAGTTGATGAAATAAAAAACGGTAATTATACAGAAGAATCAATGCTTCCTGCAGAACGTGAATTTACAGACAGATTTCAAGTATCAAGGATGACAGTTCGTCGTGCTTTTGATGAGCTTATTCAAGATGGAATACTTATAAGAAAAAGTGGAACAGGTGTGTTTGTAGCACCGCAAAAGCAAACCAAATCATATGACAAACTTTCATTTAAAAATGATACTGAATTAATTGAAAAATATGGAAAGATAACTACAAAAGTAATTTCCTTAAAACTTGTAACAAACCATCAATTAGTTAATAAGTATTTAGAATTAGAAAATGATGAAGAAGTATATCAACTAAAAAGAGTTCAATATGGAGGGAATATCCCATTAGTGTATGAGAATATATTTTTACCAAAGAAGTACTTTAAAAATATTTTTAAAGTTGACTGTACTCAATCCATGCAAGAAATTATTAAAGAAACATTATTAGAAAAGAAACCACAACACAATATAATAGAAGTTGAAGCATCTAGTGTTTCAAGGTTGCTAGGAGCAACCCTTCAACTACCACAAGGAGCTATTATCATGAAACTAACAAATATTGTTATGAGTGAAGGTAAAGCAATTTATTTTGGGGTTGATAGCATTGATGGTAATAGATTTAAATATATATCAAAGAACTAACAGCATTGTCTATACAATGTTGTTTTTATTATTGCATCATTGTCTAGACAATGTTACAATAATGTTGTTGATAGGAGGATATTATGAATAAAAAAGATATATTGTTGAAGTTATTAAATAAGGAAAAAGTTGAAATAATTCCATGGGTTCCTTTTGTTGGAGTACATGGAGGATTGTTAATAGACGCAGACGCAACAATGGTATTACAAGATGAAGAAAAGTTGTATCAATCAATTATTAAAGCAAATCAATTATATAAACCATATGGTCAACCAGTAATCTTTGATTTACAAGTAGAAGCAGAGATTTTAGGATGTGATTTGCGTTGGGCAAAAGATTCTCCACCTTCAGTTGTAAGTCATCCATTAAGTGGCAGTGAAGATATCGTTATTCCTTGTATATGTACATTACCAAAAAAGACGGATGGTCGTTTACCAATGATTTTACGTGTCATGGAAAGAGTAAAAAAAGATATTGGTGAGACTACCGCATTATATGGTCTGATTTGTGGTCCGTTTACCTTAGCTGCGCATTTACGTGGTAATGATATTTTTATGGATATGTATGATGATGAAGAACAAGTTATTGCTTTTTTAGATTATTGCGCTGAAGTTGCAAAGCTTATGGCTACTTATTACATAGAAGCAGGAATGGATGTAATTGCAGTTGTTGATCCACTTATTTCACAAATTTCTTTGGATCATTTTGAATATTTTATGGAAAAACCTTTTACTGAACTATTTATGCATATTACAAACCAAAACAGGAAATCATCATTCTTTGTATGCGGGGATGCTACTCGAAATATTGAAGGAATGTGCAAAACAAAACCAGACTCAATATCTGTAGATGAAAATGTAAATATTATTAAAGCAAAAAAAGTTACGGATAAATATAATATTGTAATTGGAGGGAATATTCCGCTAACAACAACAATGTTACATGGTAGTCAGCATGATAATATGAAATATGTTGTGGATTTACTTGATAACATGGAAAACCGAGATAAATTCGTATTATCACCTGGATGTGATATGCCTTATGCAACACCAATAAACAATGTTATTGGTGTAAGTCAAGCAGTTCTGGAGTTAGATAAAACAAGAAAAATGTTAACTGATTATATAAGTGTAAATGATGAAATAGATATAGAATTTCCTAATTATCAATCACTAGAAAAACCGTTGATTGAAGTATTTACTCTAGATTCTGCAACTTGTGCAGCATGTACATATATGATGGCAGCAGCTATGAACGCTAAAGCGATATTTGGTGATGAGATAGATGTTGTCGAATATAAATATACATTAAAAGAAAATATTGCTAGGGTAAAGAAAATGGGGGTTACAAATTTACCATCAATTTATATAAATGGCAAAATTGCGTTTAAATCCATTGTACCCTCTAGTGGAGAATTGAATAATAAAATTAAAGAAGTTATATAAGGAGAATAACATGGAAAAATTAGAAGAAATAAGTGATCTATTACAACGAGGACGTGCTAAGCAAATAAATGCTGTAATTCAAGAAGCATTAGATGAAGGTGTTGAAGCAGATACAATATTAAAGGACGCCTTGCTTGCAGGAATGTCAATCGTTGGTGAAAAATTCCGTAATGATGAAGTATTTGTACCAGAGGTACTAGTTGCAGCAAGGGCGATGAACCGAGGTGTTGAGTATTTAAAAGACTATTTATCAGGTGATGGAAATCAAAGCGTTGGTAAAGTAGTAATTGGTACCGTCAAAGGAGATTTACATGATATTGGTAAAAATCTTGTAAAAATCATGTTAGAAGGAAAAGGAATTGAAGTCATCGACTTAGGTACCGACGTAGAGGCAAAAACTTTTGTCGAAAAAGCAATTGAAAATGATGTCGATATTATTTGTTGTAGTGCCTTACTTACAACTACAATGCCAGAAATGAAAAAAGTAGTTGAATTAGTTAAAGAAAATAATCTAGATGTAAAAGTTATGATTGGCGGAGCACCAGTAAATCAAGAGTTTTGTGATGAAATACAAGCTGATTATTATACAGATGATGCGGCAAGTGCAGCAAATGTTGCTAGTGAAATATTAGGAGGGTAGACAATGTTAACAGACGCAAAGAAACAACAGTTGGTTATAGATAGTGAAAAATGGTGGGAACATACTTTAGAAAGACCGCTTATGCAAGTAACCCTAAGCAAAGATGTATATGGAGAGGATTCATATGGATTATCACGTGGTAGGCTGCTAGAGATATTGTACGACCCAACAGTAGCTCCAAGAGACGTTGCTAAGCTATATCGTAAAGATTTAGAAAACAAAGAATATTATGGTGATGCATTTCCAGTTTTCTATATGCGTTCTACTGGAATACTTGGAGCAATGCTTGGCCAAGGATTTAATATTGACATGGAACATGGTACTGTCTGGTTTGAAGAATTAGAGGGGAAAGAGTTAGAAGATATTCATCCGGTACTAGATTCAAATAATTGGTTGTATGTACGTGGAAAAGAATTGATAGAAGCATTTGAAAATGAATTTAAAGATGAAATTGGAATTGGTATACCTAATCTTGGTGGAATGATGGATATTGTTGAATCTATGCGTGGAGCAAATAATTCTTTAATGGATTTATATGATGATCCAGAAGAAGTAATACGCTTAAATGATGATATTTACGCTGCTTATAAAAAAGCATATGATGAATACATAAAAAACATAAATAATGATAAAATTTTGGGATATAGTGGATGGATTACATTGCTATCTCAAAAACCATACTTTATTTCACAATGTGATTTTTGTTGTATGATAGGTCCAGCACAATTTGATGAATTTGTATATGATACATTAGAAAAAGAAGCAAATCTAATTGAACGCTCATTTTATCATTTAGATGGTCCAGGTGCTGTGAAACATTTAGATCGTATTATTGAAGCAGGATTCGATGGAATTCAATGGATAAACGGTGCTGGCTCTAAACCATTAGATGATCCAAGGTGGGATGATATTTATAAAAAAGTACATAAAGCTGGAAAACTGCTACAAGTGTATATTTATAACCAGAATGAATTAAAATATATAGATCATATTGTAAACCTACTTGGTACAACAAAAGGATTAGCATTTATTTGCGTTGGTAAAAAAGAAGAAAAAATTGCGTACCTTGAATATTTAGAAAAATATAATGTACCACTATGATAGATGTACACGTTATTACAGGATTTTTAGGTGCTGGTAAAACCACAATTATTAAGTCATTGTTAAAGCAAATGAAAGATAAGAAAGTAAATCTAATAATTAACGAATTTGGAAAAGAAAGTATTGATGATATATTACTAGAAAAACAAGCTAATTACTTAGAAAGCATTCATAATGGTTCAGTATTTTGTGCTTGTAAATTAGAAGACTTACGTCGCGCAATGGATGTAAGTCTAAAAAGAAATCCTGATATGATTATTATTGAAACTTCAGGTTTGACAAATCCAGAAAGTGTATATCATCTCTTAAATAAACATAATTATCCTCGGGTAAATAATTGCTATGTGACAACGATTGTAGATGGTAAGAATTTTCATAAAGTATTTAAGAATGTTCTTGCAGTTGAAAAGCAATTGGAGGTAGCTGACAATGTAATTATTAATAAATGGGATAATCAATACACAATTATAGATGAAATTAGTGAAGTGAACCCAAATGCAAAAATCATACATACAACAAATGGTATTGAAAATGTGGTGTTACCTATATCAAAAGTAAAAAATATAATACATTCACAGGTAGGTGTTAAAGATTTAACAAATAGTAAGTATCTACTACAAATAGATCAAAAAGTAAAAATGAGCGAACTGATATCTTTTGTCGAATCGATATCAAAACGATGTATGCGAATTAAAGGAATTATATCAATAGAGAATAAAAATTATCTAGTTGAAGCAGTGATGGAAGAATACTCGATTAAGGAAATAGATGCTAAATCTACAGGATTAGTTATTTTAGGGAAAAATACATTATTATCTAAAAAGCAAGTACAACATATCATATTAAATCAAAAAATAGATATCTGTATTGTATAGGAAGGAAATATATGAAAACATATCTAGATGTTATTCAAGAACAAGGTACATTTTTACAGGCAACTTGCAATGGAAACAAAACATGTGGACAATGCAAAATAATTATGGAAAAAGTAGTACCGATATATGATCAAGAGAAAAGGTTTTTAAGTGATAAAGATATATCTAATAATATACGACTAGCATGTTTTCATGAATATGATAGCAATGTTACGTATCAACTTTTAAAAACAAAGTTTGATATTCTAGATAGTCTTAAAGAGGAAAAAAGTAATAATAAAGAACATCATAATCATAAAACTTTGATTATAGATATTGGAACAACTACGATTGTAATGAAGTGGGTAGCACTGAATTCAGGAAAAGTTTTAAAAACAAAGTCTTTTAGAAATCCTCAGATTACATACGGTAGTGATGTGGTTTCAAGAATTCGTTATAGTATTAATAAGCCATTTGTGTTGCATGATATACTAATTGATAAAATCACGTGTCATCTCGAGGGTGAAACAGATTTTTCTACGATGGTAGTATGTGGTAATACAGTGATGCTTAATTTGTTTTTAAATCAAGATATTACCACGTTAGGTGTTGTACCATTTATAATCCCAATTAAGGATATGCAAATAATTACATCGCCATCTATTTTTAAGAATGTTAATAGAGAATTTACAGTCATTACCTTCCCGCATATTGATAGCTATGTTGGTGGTGATATTGTTGCCGGTATATATGCAACAAATATTGATATGGAAAAGAATAATTGTATGTTAATTGATTTAGGTACAAATGGAGAAATAGTTGTTGGAAATAATAAGACTATCTATACAACATCTACTGCAGCCGGCCCAGCTTTTGAGGGTGTTGGCATAAACTGTGGGTGTCCAAGTATTCAAGGTGCAGTAACTAAAGTTTCATATCAAAATGGTAAGGTGTACTACACAACGATTGGGAACCTTCCACCAATAGGAATATGTGGCAGTGGGCTCGTTAGTATAATAGCGATGGCTAAAAATAATGGGATAATTGATGAATTAGGACGTTTTACTAGTAATCAAAAAGAGTTGTTTATAAGTAAAGATGTGTATATTAATCAGTGTGATATTCAAAAATTCATTCTAGCAAAGGCAGCAATTCAAGCAGGGATAATGGTACTTTTAGAAAAAGTTGAAAGTGTTGAAAAAATATACATTGCAGGTGGATTGGGAACAAATATTGATATACAAGATTTAATTGACTTAAAGATAATACCTAGTAAATATGTTGATTGTGTTGAAAGTGTTGGTAATAGTGCACTTCAAGGTATATATAGTTATTCCTTGAAACAAGACAAAGGTAGAATCGAAAATATTGTAAAGTTGTCTAAGAGTATTAACTTAGCTACTTTAGATAATTTTGATGATTATCTAATTGAAGGGTTATATATTGATGATTAAAGTAATATCGTGTGGTGTATTCAAACCGTATATTGAACATTTAGAAATAGATAAATCAATATATCAATTCGTATATCTAGACATACATCAACACAATCAACCTAAGCAACTATCAAAAGAATTACAAAGAGAAATTAATAAACCAACTAATGCATCTAACATTATTCTTTTGTATGGGCTATGTGGGGGAGCGCTGCTTTCAATTACAACGAATAGCATACCTATAACAATTGTCCAAGTCCATGATTGTATGGCTATTCTACTTGGAAGTAAGAAAAAGTATTTTGAGTTAACAAAAACAAATAAGTCAATTCAATGGACAAGTTATAGCTTAAGACAAAGTAATTACATAAATAATAGTATTGATGAATGGTCAAATCAATATGATGAAGAAACTGTTGAATATTTAAAAGAGATGTTACTTTTTGAAAATCCTATCTATATCTACTTAGATATAGATAAAGAGAGTAATGTATTACAAGAGTATAGTAAAGTCATTGTCGGAAGTAATCAATTTCTAAAAGATATATTATTATTACAAGCAAAAGACATTATTACATTATATCCACGTCATAAGCTAAAACAATCTCTTGATAATAAAGTAGTAATTAGCCTACCAATAGAGTAAAATCTATTTGTAGGCTTGTTATATATATGACATAAATGAGCAACATGAAACATGAAAAAATGGAGAATAATATTATATGTTTTGTAGGTTTATTGATAATGGGTGTAGTATCGTTTGGGATGTATGCAAGTGATTATTATCATGTTAATGATGAAGCTAAGGTACTTATTGAAAATGTGAGACCATTAAACAATGATATTTTTATTGATAATAACAGTGATGTCGACATTATTTTTTTCCTGGAGGAAAAGTTATAAAAAGAGGCATACTTGCCGATGTTAACTAATTTAAGTAAGCATGGCGCAAATGTATATATCCTACAGATGCCCTTTAATCTCGTAATTTTTGATCAAAATGATACAAGTAGAATTATTTAACAGCATTCAAACATTATTAAGAGGGGATTACGGTTAATATGGAAATTGTGGGATTCAAGATGATGAAGGGAATGCTTCGATTACAAGCATTGAACAACGAAGTAAGATAACTGAATATCTTGTTGGTTTTATTGAATTAAAATAATTCTATATTTATAAAAAATATGATACTATATAGTATATATATATAATAAGGAGAGATAATTATGGCAAACATTTTAAAAAGATTCTCTGACATTATGTCAGCAAATATTAACGCATTACTAGATAAGGCTGAAGACCCGGAAAAAATGATTGATGAATATATGAGAGATATTCAAGATGATTTACGTAAAGTAAAAGCAGAAACAGCTGCAGTAATGGCACACGAAAAGCAAGCAATGAGAAAGCTTAATGAAAATAAACAAGACGTTGAAAAATATCAAAAATATGCTGAAAAAGCATTAATTGCAGGTAATGAAAATGATGCAAAAGCTTTTCTTGCAAAAAAACAAGAATTAACAAATAACCAAGCAGGATTACAACAAATTTATGATGCAGCTATGGCTAATGCAAAGCGCATGAAAGATATGCACGATAAATTAGAAAAAGATATGTTGAGTTTAAATGAACGAAAACAACAAATTAAAGCAAAAATGTCAGTAGCTAAGGCACAAGAAAAAATAAATAAAATGACTTCAAATACAACAAGTGGTGCAGATTCTATGGCAGCATTTAATCGCATGGAAGAAAAAGCAAATCGCTTATTAGATGAAGCAGATGCAATGGCAGAACTAAATACAAAAGAAGATTCAGTTGAAGATTTAACTGCAAAATATGATACTCCAGAAACAAGTGACCCAGCAGTAGACGATGAACTAGCAGCAATGAAAGCAAAGTTAGGATTATAAAATGACAACCGCATATAAATGTGAAAACTGTGGTGACACAATGTTATTTGATCCTAAAAGTGGAACTTTAAAATGTCCTGCTTGTGATAGCGAAATAACAATTGAACATGATGCAAGTAAAGTTGTTGAACATACATTAACATTAGATGCAAAGCGATCAATTAAAGCAACTGAAAAAGAAACCCATACAATGGAATGTACAGGGTGTGGGGCCAAAATAGAAGTTGATGGTAATTCTACGGCAACTGAATGTCCGTATTGTGGTTCTAAGTTCGTACTTGCTAAAAAACAAGAAGATGCTCTAATTCCTGATGGATTAGTATCATTTAAAATTGATAGAAATGATGCTAAAAGATTGTTTGGTGAATGGATAAGTAATCGTTTTTGGGCACCTGGTGAATTAAAAGGGCTGCACCAAAAAGGAAAGATATTAGGTATTTATTTACCGTATTGGACATTTGATGCTGATGCATATACAAAGTATACTGCTAAAGGTGGAATAAATCGCACGGAAACATACGAAGATGATGAAGGGAATACACATACAAGTACAAAAACTGACTGGTATCCTACAAGGGGTCAAGTATCTAAGTTTATTGATGATGAACTGGTGCCGGCAACTGCCGATGTAAGTGCCAATATCTTATCAAAACTTGATACTTTCGATACAACATCGGTAGTATCGTATGCTCCAGAATATTTGTCTGGTTATAATGCACAGTGTTATTCGATAAATTTAGATGATGCACATGTAGTTGCTAGAGGTAAAATGGATGAACAATTACGCCAATTAGTACGACAAGATGTACTGCGTAAATATGATGAAGTTGCAGATATTCGTATTGCTCCAGTCTATAGTGATGAAACATATAAGCATATTATGTTACCAATCTACAGTGCTGCATACCACTATAAGGACAAGGTGTACAATTTACTTATTAATGGACAAACTGGAGAAATTGAAGGTGAATATCCATTAAGTATTATTAAGATTGCAATTGCAGTTATATTAGCTATTATTTTATGTGCAGTTGCGTATTTTGTTTTTTACAAATAGGATGGAGGTTATAGAATGGGATTATTTTCAAATCAATTAGCTAATGTAATTGAATGGAATGAGTTTTACGATGAAATGCTTTTTTGGAAGTGGAGCAATAAAGAAATAAAAAAGGGTAGTAAATTAATTATTCGTCCTGGACAAGACGCAATATTTCTATACAATGGAGTTGTTGAAGGCGTTTTTGAAGATGAAGGAAGTTATGAGGTAGATACTCAAATTATTCCTTTTTTATCAACACTAAAAGGATTTAAATTTGGATTTAATAGTGGGTTACGTGCTGAAGTACTATTTATAAATACAAAAGAAGTATTAGTTAAATGGGGAACAAAGAGTCCAGTTTTAATCCCAACACCAACACTACCTGGGGGAATGCCAATTCGTGCATTTGGAACATTCTCTTGTAAGATAGCAGATCATGATGTTTTAATTGAAAAAATTGCTGGTGTTAAACAACAATACACTGTAAATGATGTAAAGGATCGTATAGTATCTGTTTTAGATCAATTACTTATGAAGTGGATAGCAAAAGAAGGTAAGGATATGTTTAACTTACAAATTAATGCTTCAGAAATAGCCAAAGGAATTCAAGAAGACTTAGACTACGAATTACTGTCAATAGGTATCTCGATTACTTCATTTGCTATTTCGAACTTTAATTATCCTGAAAATATTCAAAAAATGGCTGAAGAAGTAGCAGCTCAAAGTATGATTGGGGATGTTAATCGTTATCAACAGGTAAATATGGCCAATGCAGTTGGTAATGGATCAGGTGCTGGTGAAATGGCAGGACAAATGGCAGGAATGGCTATGGGTATGGCAATGGGGCAACAAATGGTCAACCAAATGAGTAATCAACAACAACCAATGCAACAACAACCAATGCAACAAGCAGATGTGCCTCAAGGCGTCTTAAAGTTTTGCCCAGAGTGTGGAACTAAAGCCACTGGAAGTAAGTTTTGTGGAAATTGTGGATTTAAGCTAATGTAATACATCATAGAAGATTATGCAAAGTGCATTCTCTTCTTTTTTTTATTATGTACTTTATCATATTTATCAGTTGTATAATAAAATAAATATATAAAAACATAGTGATGAAAGCAAAAAAATGAATATCCTACTAAAAAATAGGATATATGTATATTTTAATATTTAAGTGTGATAATATATATGTATGTATTTTTGGAGGTACAATATGAATATGTTAGATTTATCAATTATAATATTTGTTATTATAGAGTTTGCAAATGTATGTATATTATATTTTTTTCCAGATTCTAGAAGAGGTAATGGTGTGGCTGCTTTTCAGTTTTGGGAAGATTCAAAAAAAAATGAAGACGATCATCTATTTGCACAATATATGACCAATTGGGTAGCGGGAACAAAACTAATATTTATTTGTTTACTACTTGTTATTTGTATTTTTGGAAGTGAACTTTTAAAGATGTTTGCAGTGGGGGCAATGATTTTATCAATTGCTACATATTTTTTTAGATTACATCCAATCATTAGAAAATTAGATCAACATAACCAAATTATACCTAAAGGATATTCGAATACTTTAAAAAAAATGATTACTTTCTTTGTGGCAATGTTTGCAGGAACACTTATTTATTATATTATTCTACTATAAAAGCTAGGGTTACCTAGCTTTTATCTTACCATTGCTTATATAATTCAATAATTTGTGATTCATTTATGTTAAAAATATTATTAGTAATATTTTTTGTTTTAAAGGCTTTAGAGGCATATTGCATAATTTCAGTATCAGATAAACTAATTGCTTCAAAAAATTGTTTAGTGATGCTTGTGTACTCATCAAGAGATGTAATAACCATAGCATTTAAAATATCATTGACAATCTCCATGTGAGTGCTGCTTGCTAGTTGCAAGTACGCAGGCATTAGTATTGCATTTGCATAGCCGTGATCAATGCCTTTATAATATGTTAAATTATATCCCATTGCATGTACTACAGTTGTTCCGGTTTGGCTAATAACCATTCCAGCAAGCGATGAAGCATATAGTAAGCGATTATGAGTAGTGTTTGAAAGTGAATTTGTTTGTATGTTTTTAATTTCTTCAAAAATGATTTTTATACTCTCTAGTGCAAGTCTATTACTTAAGTCATTTGCTTTACATGAAAACATTCCTTCAATAGCATGGCTTAGTGCATCAAATACAGTATTAATATACACTTGTTTAGGTAAAGCGCGCATATATTTTCCATCAAGCATTGCAAGTTTTGGGAAGATATACTTAGTAGCAATTGATAGCTTTGTTTCTAAAATATCATTAGTAATAATAGCATATGGCGTTACTTCTGAACCAGTACCAGCAGTTGTAGGAATACAAATAATAGGTAGGACATCACTACTGTAATTACCATCAAACAATGTATCAATAGATTTTGCTTGCATGGCTTGCAAGGCAATTGCTTTGCAAGCATCCATCGGCGAACCACCACCTATGCCAATTACAAAATCAACATGGTGTTCCCTTGCAATAATTGCACCGTTATTGATTGTGTTAATTGATGGGTTTGGTTCAATTTTATCATATGTAATATAATTAATATTCTCTTTTTTCAATGCTTCAACAATATCATCATAAGCACCATTTTTATATGCAGAAGAATTCCCGCATACAATCATAGCTTTCTTACCGTAAGTTGATAGTAGGTGGCTATTATTAATAATGCAGTTATCCTCTTGAATTATTTCTGTAGGCATAAAGTATTTCATGATTATTCTCCTTATATTTAGGGATTATAGCATATAAAAGTAATAGATACAAAATTTATATTGTACGCATTGATTTGTAATGATATAGTTATAACGAATAATTAGAAGCATATGGAGGTAGGATAATGCAAGATAGAAAATATCCATCAGTAACAATATCTGATGAGGGTAGAAAATTTTTAGATAATGGGCAAATGTGGATGTATCGAAATAATGTTGTAAACTTAGATGAAACAATAGAAAACGGTGCTGTTGTTGATATTGTATCAACAAATGGAGACTATTTGGGGACTGGTTTTTTATCAACTGTTAGCCATATAACGGTGCGTATCATGTCTAAAAATAAAGATGATATTTTTGATAGAAAGTTTTTTAAAGATAGAATTCAATTTGCAT
Organism: uncultured Erysipelotrichales bacterium; assembly: GCA_964369175.1. Classification (GTDB taxonomy): domain Bacteria; phylum Bacillota_I; class Bacilli_A; order Erysipelotrichales; family Coprobacillaceae; genus Tannockella. The sequence continues at coordinate 25,496 of CAYJEM010000013.1, forward strand.
ATGCATATCGTAAAACACTAGAAGCGGATAATATTGATAATTGTCGTATTATTTTTGGTGAAGCTGATATGCTGCCTGGACTAGTTGTAGATCGTTATAATGATATTCTTGTAAGTCAAATTAGCACATATGGCTTAGAACAGAGAAAAGATATGATCTATGAAGTATTATTAGAAGTGTTTCACGATGATATGCAGGATGTTAAGGGTATTTATGAGCGAAATGATGTTAAAATCAGAGCTAAAGAAGGTCTTGCATTAGAAAAGGGATACTGGAAAAATGCTAATTTGCCTACAACTACAATCATTAATGAAAATGGTATTAAATTACATGTGGATGTCGAAAATGGGCAGAAAACAGGATATTTTCTAGATCAAAAAGCCAACCGAGTATTACTTAGAAATATGTCTAAAGGAAAAAAAGTATTAGATTGTTTTAGTCACACTGGTGGTTTTGCGTTAAATGCAGCATATGGAAATGCTCGTGCAGTCCATGCTGTTGATGTTTCACAAACAGCGTTAGATCAAGGGTACCGTAATGCTAAGCTAAATAATATTCAAAAAAGAATGTCTTTTATTAAAGATGATGTATTTGCATATTTAGATAAATGTAAGCATGGACAATATGATATTATTGTATTAGATCCACCGGCATTCACAAAATCCCGTAGAACGATTCAAAATGCATATAATGGCTATAAAAACATTAATACGAAAGCCATGAAACTTCTTGAAAGAGGTGGATATCTAATAACGTGTAGTTGCTCTAGATATATGGAAACAGATAATTTTGAAGCAATGCTTAGAGAATCTGCAAAAGAGGCGGGGGTTACATTAAAACAAGTATCAATAACGCAACAAAATCAAGATCATCCAATTTTATGGACAATGGAAGAAACATCATATTTAAAATTTTATATTTTTCAAATAGTATAAAAATAACACTTCGTATGAAGTGTTACTTTTTTTCTAATATGATTTGTGTACCATTAATATCAATAATTAGTTGGTGTTCATTAGTAGTAAATAATTGAGCTGTACCATCAACGACTACTTCGATTCCTGTATCAACAGTTTTCCATGTACCCTCTACCTCTTGGCTTGTTCCGGTAGTGTCAATAACTTTTGCGCTACCATCTTCATTTAAAATCAGATCAATACCTGGGATACTTGATGTATCAAGTCCGGCACTTTGGGCTAGTTCACGGTAACTTTGTCCTTGCGATACAAAGTCAACAGTTTTCCACTCTCCAGTATATTCTGTAGAAGTTGAAGTACATGCTGTTGCAACAAAGATAATCATTGCTACTGCCATTATTTTAATAAGTTTTTTCATAGCTATCTCCTTCTTTAGTATAATACCATATATTAAATTCATTATTCAATACAAAAAAACTGACTGTACGGACAATCAGTTTTCGTAGAATTATTGTTTTTTAAGTTCTACAGTGTAAGTCTCAACTGTGAAAGTTAAAGTACCATCTTTATGTTCCATTGTAATTGTTCCAGAAGCATCTTTAATTTCTAATCCAGTATCAGTTGGAGCCCAAGTTCCTTCTCCACCAGTACTTAAGCTTGAAGTGAAGACAACTTTACCATCTTCTTGGAAGTCAAATACGAATGCGTCAGCTGGAATTTCAACTCCTGCATCTTTAGCGTTTACACCATCTGCGATAAAGTTAGCTGTATCCCATTTCCCTACATACATGTCTTTAGCTTCTTGGCTAATTGAGCTACCACATCCAGCTAATGTGAAAGTGATAAATAGTGCGATTGCACATTGTAATAATTTTTTCATTTTTTATATTTCCCTTCTATCTAATATGTATTTACTATAGCATAAATTAATATAATTTGTATACTTTTGTCATAAAAAACATGAATAATAGCATAAAACACATAGTAGATGTGTATAAATAAAAACATTATTAGATTGTTAGAATAGATATATTTGATATGGTAAAATTATTAAAAGAACTATTGTTATTATTATAAGAGGAATCAATTATGAAAGCATATAAAAAAATGGTTCCCTTGTTACTAAGTAATGTATTTATATTTTATATTGTGCCAAGTTTTTTGGGGCACGATAAAGTATCAGGAACTACAATATTAATATTATTCTCTGGTTTTGTATTTATATCTTCAGTATACTATGGTACAAATAATCAAGTTCGATTATCCTACGCTCTGATAATAGGGATTATATCATTGCCAGCAGTATTCTATTATTATCCAGAGTTCGCATTAACTTTCTCAATTATTTGTTGTTTAGTTGCGTATATTGGCAGTGTACTAGGAAGGGTGTTTACGTTTGTTGGAATATAGAAAGGAAAATAATAATAACAATAGTTTAAAGATTACAATGTAGTCTTTTTATTTTTGCGTGAATAGTATATTATAAATAGTGGAAATAGAAGGAGAACACAATGTTATTTGAAAAAACTAGAATAGGAAATATCGAAGTAAATAACCGTTTTGTACGTAGTGCAACATGGGAAAACATGGCTGATGAAAAAGGAAATTTAAATGAATCATTATATATAGTATATGAAGAACTTGCAAAAAATCATGTGGGATTAATAATCACAGGATATGCTAACATCGTCGAAGAAGAAAAACCTAATCCAGGAATGATGGGAATCTATAATGATACCTTTATAGAGCAATATCAAGAACTAACTAACAGAGTTCATAAATATGATTGCAAAGTAATTATGCAACTTGCTTATGGAGGTACAAAAACAACATATAACGTTGGAGAAAGAGTAATCTTTGCACCAAGTACAGTTGCTGAAGCATCTACTGGAGTTGTTGGAAAAGAGATGACAAAAGAAGATATTCAATATATTGTTAATGCATTTGGTGATAGTGCTAAGCGTGCTAAAGAAGCAAATTTTGATGGTATTGAAATTCATGGTGCTCATACATATTTAATAAACCAGTTTTTAAGTCCGTATTACAACAAAAGAACTGATGAATATGGTGGTTGCTTAAGAAATCGCATAAGATTTTTAGAAGAAATATATGCAAATTGTCGCCAAAAAGTTGGTGATGACTTTACAATTATGGTAAAACTTACATGTATCGATTTTCTAGATGGTGGGTTAGAATTAGAAGAAACAATTGAAATATGTAAATATATGGAAACATTGGGTGTTGATGCAATTGAACTTACAGGAAATGTACATGGAAAAGCAAATACAATGATTGGAAAAGAATTTAATGGCTATGTAATCCAAAAAGAAGGATTTTTTATTGAATTTGTTAAAGCACTAAAGAAACATATTTCATTACCTATAATTGCAGTTGGTGGATTTCGAAGTCTAGAAGCAGTAGATATATATCACGATGAAGGTGTTGATTTTTTTGCATTATCGAGACCATTGCTAGCGCAACCAAATCTTATTTCCTTGTGGGAAAATAATGAGTCTATTAAAGCTAAGTGTATTAGTTGTTCAAAGTGTAGAACAAGTACTGGTAATTATTGTACAGTATTTAAAGGATAAGCAATTTATTATTGCTTATTTTTTATTATTTTTTATTATTTTATAGAAAGTAATAAAAAACATGATATACTGTGACAAGGGGGTGTTTCTATGTTTGCAAAAGAAAGACAAGAAAAAATAGTATCCTTGGTAAATGAAAAAGGATCTATTAAAGTAAAAGAATTAGCAGTACAATTTGAAGTAACCGAAGACAGTATCCGTAAAGATTTAACAATTCTCGAAAGAAAAGGATTATTACAAAAAACATATGGTGGAGCCATAAAGGTTAGAACCATTACCCATAACTTTGGAGTTGACACTAGAAGATTATTAAATTCAGATGAAAAGAAAGAAATTGCTAGAAAAGCATTCTCATTAATTGAGGAGGGAGATACTATCTTTCTAGATGTATCAACTATTGCTATTGAAATAGCGAACTTAATTGTTGAACATAAAAGCCGTATTACAGTAATGAGTAATATGTTAGATGTATTAAATGTACTTATAAAGTCAAATACAATAGATGTATTATTTATTGGTGGGAGTTTAAATCGTACACGTGATGCCTTTATCGGAACTCATGCAATACAACAAATTGAGAAGTTTCAATTTGATAAGGCATTTTTAGGATGTGTTGGTGTCGATGTGGATGAAGATAAAGTATATACCTATAAGATAGATGATGGATACACAAAAGAAGCAATCTTAAAAGCAACAAAAAATCCATATTTAGTATTAGAACGTGATAAATTTTTACATGATGGTACATACTGTTATTGTACATTACAAGATTGTAAAGGGGTTATTACAAGTTCAAAAGTGGATTTAGAAATTGTACATAAAATTCATGAATTGGAAGTTAATATTATAAAGTAATAAAAAGTAATAAAAAACAATAAAAATATATTGACTATTCCATGCAATAATATATACTAGTATTGTAAAGTAATAACAAACAATAACTGGAGGAATAAACATGGATGTCGTAAAAACAGATAGAATAGATTATTTACAAAAAAATGCTATGAACACAGAACGTTATGTATCGATTGAACAGGCAAAATTAATCACAGAATCATATAAAAAGCATGAAGATAAACCAAGAATCATTCAAAGAGCACATTCTCTTGCTAATGCACTAGAAAATTTAGAAATTGCAATTGATGAAAAAGAATTAGTTGTAGGTAATCGTACAGTAGGAATTCGTCATGGAGTTGTATTTCCAGAAAGTGGATGTAACTGGGTATATAAAGAGGCAGATACTATGTTTACTCGTCCACAAGATAAATTTATTTTTAGAGATGAAGATATTGAATATTTTAAAAATGAAATTTATCCATACTGGCAAGATAAGTCAATGGAAAATCTGATTCGTGAAAGATATGGTAAAGAAATTGATTTAATTACTCCAGTTGCAAAGATAAACCAAAAGGATCATGCACAAGGGCACATTTGTCCTGATTGTACAAGCTGGTTATTAACAAATCCAACTGCTTTAAAAGAAGAGGCTAAGGCATTACTTGAAAAAGAAACAGTACAATCTAAACGTGAATTTTATGAGTCACAAATTATTGTAATGGAAGCAGTGGCTGTGTTCTACAACCGCTATGGGGATTTGGCAGATAAAATGATTAAAGAATTAGGTGTTGATGAAAATCACTCGTTATATACAATTCGTAATAATTGTTATCATCTAGCAAATAATGCACCAGAAAACTTCCATCAGGCAGTTCAAGCATTATGGTTTTTATTTACAATCCTACACATGGAATCGAATGCTTCAAGCTTTTCTCCAGGAAGAATGGATAAGTACTTATATCCTTTCTATAAAAAAGATATTGATGCAGGAAAAACGAATCAAGAATTATTTGATATATTGTCATGTTTATGGATTAAGTTTAATGAAATTGTATATTTACGTAATAGCCATAGTGCTAAATTTTTTGCAGGGTTTCCAATTGGTTTCAATATCGCATTAGGTGGTGTTGATGAAAATAATCAACCATTTGAAAATGAATTATCGTTTATGTGTTTACAGGCACAAGAGAATTTAGGGTTACCACAACCAAATTTATCAGTACGTGTTCATGAAAACACATCAAAAGAATTATTAGAAAAGGCAGTTACAGTTGTTTCTAAAGGAAGCGGGATGCCACAATTCTTTAATGATAAAAGTGTTATTAATGCATTAATTGACTTAGGTATTGACAAAGAAGATGCCCGTGACTATGCAATTGTTGGGTGTGTTGAAATTACTACTCAAGGAAATAACTTAGGGTGGTCAGATGCAGCAATGTTCAATCTAAATAAAGCGTTAGAGTTAACATTAAATAATGGTAAATGTTTACTTACTGGAAATCAAATTGGTTTGGATTTAGGGAACTTAACTACTTTTGAAACTTTTGAAGACTTGGAAGAAGCATTTAAAAAACAAATTAAATATTTCATTGATGAAATGATGAAAGCATGTACAGTTGTAGAAATTGCTCATCAAGAATGTATACCAACACCATTTTTATCAAGTGTAATCCAAGGGTGCATTGAAAAAGGTATGGATGTTACTGCAGGTGGGGCTAAATACAATTTATCAGGTATTCAAATGATTCAAATTGCAAACTTAGCAGATAGTTTAGCTGTAGCTAAAGAACTAATCTATGATACAAATAAAATATCCAAAGAAGAGATGATGAGTGCCCTTCAAGATAATTATGAAGGACATGATCTTACAAAAGCAATTATTGAAAATGTTGCAAAAAGATATGGAAATGATATTGAATGGGTAGATAACTTAGGTGCTAAATATGCACGTTTCTTTAAAGAGGAAGTAAGCAAATATACAAACTACCGTGGTGGAAAAATTCATACTGGTATGTATACTGTATCAGCCCATGTACCTATGGGAGAAAATGTTGGAGCGGCATTAGATGGTCGCCTAGCTAAAGAACCACTTGCTGATGGAGGAATGTCACCTGTATACGGTCGTGATGTAAAAGGACCAACAGCGGTATTAAAATCGGTTAGTCGTCTAGGTAATGATTTGACAACAAATGGTGGATTATTGAATTTAAAATTCTTACCTTCATTCTTTAATGAAGAGGGAATTAAAAAATTTGCATTATTCTTAAGAGCATTTGTAGACTTAGAAATTCCACATATTCAATTTAACGTTGTACAACCACAAGATTTAAAAGCAGCTAAAGAATCACCAGAAAAGTATAAAAACTTAACAATACGCGTTGCTGGGTATACTGCATATTTTGTAGAATTAGATGGTAAATTACAAGATGAAATCATTAACCGTACAAGCTATGAACAAATCTAGTATTGGAACAGTCTTTGATATTAAGAAATTTGCTGTTCATGATGGTGTAGGAATTCGCACAACTGTATTTTTAAAGGGATGTAACTTAAAGTGTGTATGGTGCCATAACCCTGAAGGGTTATCATCAACTCGCAATGTTACTATTAAAAATTCATGTATTCACTGTAATCGATGTAAATCAGTGGATGATGATAATGTTGTTTATGTTGAAAATGGAAAGCGTTATATAATGAATAATACTGAGATAGATTATCAAAAGTATATCGATATATGTCCTATTGAGGCAATTAGTTATGATTCAAAATATTATCAAGTTGAAGAATTAGTACAAGAGATTTTAGATGATTGTGTATTTTTAAAATATGGTGGAGTAACATTTTCTGGTGGGGAACCGCTATTGCATTATGATTTTTTACTGGCGTGTGTTAAAAGATTAAAACAGGAAAATATCCATATTGCTATTGAAAGTGCTATGGTAATTGACCCCATAAAAGTGAAATCACTAATTCCATATATCGATGAATGGTTTTGTGACTTAAAAATATTTAATGATAACGATCATAAAAAATATACTGGTGTTTCAAATAAGTTGGTACTAAAGAATATTGAACAACTACTAGAAAATGATGTAAATATTACAATTCGAACACCATTAATACCAACACTTAGTGCAACGAAAAAAAATATTAAAGAAATTGCAACATATTTATACACGATAAATAAAGATGTTAAATTAGAATTATTAAACTATAACCCACTAGCACTTAGTAAGTATCAAAGTTTAAAGATGAAGTATTACTTTGATGAAAATCCAAGTATGTTTAGTGAAGAACAAATGAAAGAGTTTAGAAATATCGCAGCAAACTGTGGTATTAATAATATAAAATAAAGGAGATAATTATGAAATTTATTATTGATGATGCAAATGTAGAAGTTATTAAAGAAATCTGGGATTTATATCCATGTGATGGAGTAACAACAAATCCATCAATTCTTGCTAAAGCTGGAAAACCACCTTATGAAGTATTAAAAGAAATTAGAGCAATTATTGGTAGTGAAGCAGAATTACACGTACAAGTAACTGCTAATACTTATGAGGGGATGTTGGATGATGCACATCGTATTATTAAAGAGTTAGGAAGTAACACATATGTAAAAGTGCCAACTACACCTTTAGGGTTAAAAGTTATGAAACAACTTCATAAAGAGGGGATTTATATCACAGCAACAGCAATCTATACAGCAATGCAAGGATACTTAGCTGCAAAAGCGGGTGCTAGTTATGCTGCTCCTTACGTAAATCGTATTGATAATTTAGGAGCAAATGGTGTAGAAACTGCTAAAACAATTGATGATATCTTTAAAACAAATAATTTACCATGTGAAGTATTAGCAGCTTCATTTAAAAATTCACAACAAGTATTAGAGCTTACAGCTTATGGTATTGGTGCAAGTACTATTGGAACTGATGTTATTTTAGGATTAATTAAACATGATTGTGTAGGGTTAGCTGTAGAAGTGTTCGAAAAAGATTTTGAAGGTCTTTGTGGTACAGGAAAAACAATGGCAAATATCTAAATTAAACTTGCTTTATGCGAGTTTTTTTATTAATGCAATTATTTTTTATTTTTTTATATTTTATAGAAAAAAATGTATCTTTTACTTGATTTTTTAAGTATAATATGCATGAGAGGAAGAAAGGAGTAGCGTATGAAAATTACAACAAAAGGCAGATATGCATTGCGTCTAATGGTTCATTTAGCACAAAATTCTTCTAGAGATAGAATATCTTTAAAAGACATAGCAGTAGGTGAAGATATTTCTATGAAATATTTAGAACAAATTGTACCGTATCTAGCAAAAGAAAATTTGGTTCACTCAACAAGAGGGGCTAGAGGAGGATACAGTCTTACTAAATCTCCAGAGGAATATAGCGTAGGTGAAATTATAGAAGCAGTAGAAGGAAAAGTGTGTTTAGTAGATTGTACTCATGGAAATGAGAACTGTAGTCGATATGATGAATGTCATACGTCGGCATTGTGGTCAGGATTATCTAATGAAATCCGCAATTATTTAAATGATTTTCCTTTATCTAACTTATTAGTACAAGAAGAAGAGGATATTAAGTGCAAGATGGGGGAAGCACCACATATTTTGTAGATTTGAATACTAACAAATAAAAAAGAGCTAGTTGGATGACTAGTTCTTTTTTCATATGGTATACTACGGTTAATGGAGGAAATAATATGATACATGATACAATTTTAACAACAATTGGGAATACACCAATAATTAAAGCAAATGGCTTTGAGAAAATAAACAAGATAAAGGCTTCTATATATGTAAAAGTAGAATCATTTAATCCTGGGGGATCAATGAAAGATCGCATCGCTATGCAAATGATAAAACAGGCGATAGATAATCATCAAATAACATCAGATACAACAATTATTGAACCAACAAGTGGAAATACTGGAATCGGTTTAGCCTCAGTATGTGCTAGTTTAGGCTATAAGTTAATTATAACTATGCCTGAGACAATGAGTATTGAAAGACAAAAGTTAGTTAGTGCATATGGAGCAAAGATTGTTTTAACAGAGGGTAGTAAAGGTATGAAGGGGGCAATTGAGAAAGCGAAGCAATTGCATGAAGAAATTACAAATAGTTTTATACCAAGTCAATTTGAAAATCCAGAAAATCCACATGTGCATTATCTTACAACGGGGCCTGAGATATATAATCAAATGGATAAAAATATAGATGTACTAGTGGCAGGTGTTGGAACTGGAGGAAGTATTAGTGGAATTGGAAAATATTTAAAGCAACAAGATGAAAGAATAGAAGTTGTTGCAGTAGAACCTAAGGGCTCACCAGTACTTTCAGGAGGTAATCCGGGGCCACATAAAATACAAGGAATCGGTGCTGGATTTATTCCAGATACTTTAAATGTAAGTATTTTTGATAAGGTTATTCAAGTAGATGTCGAAGATGCCTACGTAGCAGCTAACCAACTTGCAAAAAATGACGGCATTTTAGTAGGTATTTCTAGTGGTGCAGTATTACATGCAATTAAAGAATTAACAAAAGATAGTCACTATGATGGTAAAAGAATTGTAGCAATTATGCCTGATGGTGGGGACCGTTATTTATCAACTCCTCTATATCAATAAAATATATAATATGTTATTATAAGGAGAGGTGATTTTATGAAATTAGATAGAAAAAATATAGAGAAGATTTTAGGTATTATCACATTTACAATTGTTTTATATACATGTTTACAAAATTTTGATATTGTACTATCGGCATTTTCATATATTTGGGGAATTACTTTTCCATTTATTTTAGGAGGTGCAATTGCTTTTGTTATTAATATACCAATGTCATTCTTTGAAAAATTTGTAACTAAGGTAGTAAAACATGCAACAACAGCCAGAGCAATATCATTAATATTAGCACTAGCAAGTTTTGTAGCAGTGTTATGGATTGTTATGTTCTTGTTAATACCTGAATTAGTACGTACTGGAATTGCAATTTCTAAGAGTGTTGAAGAATTTATACCAGTTGCTATTGAGTGGAGTGAACAAATTGCATCTGATCCATTAATTGGTCCATATGTAGCAAACATTAATATTGATTGGGAATCAGTACTTGGGTCGATAACATCATTTATTCAAACAAGTGGTACAAAATGGTTATCTTCATCATTAACATTTGCTGGTTCGGTGTTTTCAGGAATTGTTAGCACTGTTATTGGAATTGTCTTTTCATTTTATGTGCTTGTTCAAAAAGAGACATTATCATCACATGCAAATAAAATACTACATGCATTATTTCATAGTAAATTTATAAATCCAATTATTGAGGTACTGACTTTAAGTAATAAAACATTCCGTCGATTTATAACAGGACAGTGTTTAGAAGCACTAATACTAGGTTCGTTATTTGTAGTAACAATGACAATTCTAGGATTACCATATGCTCTATTGATTGGAGTTATTATTTCGGTAACAGCATTAGTACCAATCGTAGGTGCATTTCTAGGATGTTTTATAGGTATTTTACTACTAATTATTAATGATCCAACACAAGCATTAATATTTGTTGTATTATTCTTGATTTTACAACAAGTAGAAGGTAATTTGATTTATCCTCATGTAGTTGGAAGTTCAGTGGGCTTACCTTCAATATGGGTACTAGTTGCCATTACAATTGGTGGTACTTTATTTGGTATTACAGGAATGTTGATATTTATTCCACTTGTCTCAGTTTTCTATGTATTATTTAGAAAGTTTATATATGGAAGATTGAAAGAAAAGAACATAACGTTAGATTAGATGCAACTTGATTGCATCTTTTTATAGGAGGAAATTAGAATTATGAAAGAATATATTTTAGAAACGGCAAAGAAGATATTAACAATTGATAGTCCAACTGGATATTGCCAAGATGTCATTAATTATGTTGAAAATGAAGTACATGAACTTGGATTTGAAACTTATAAAAATAATAAAGGGAACTTACTTGTAAATGTTAAAGGTAAGTCAACAAAAACAATTGGTATATGTGGCCATGTCGATACTTTAGGATTAATGGTTACAAATATTAAGGCAGATGGAACATTGTCTTTTACAAATGTTGGAGGACCGATTGTGCCGACATTAGATGGAGAATATTGCCGTATTATTACTCGTGATAAAAAAGTGTATACTGGAACGATTTTGAGTAACTCGCCTTCAGCCCATGTATATGATGATGCTAGTAATCTAGCTAGAGAGTGTAAAAATATGCATATTCGTATTGATGAAGTAGTAAAATCAAAAGAAGATGTTGAAGCACTAGGTATAGGAAATGGTGACTATATCGCAATCGAAACCAAAACAACAATTACTGATAGTGGATTTATTAAATCGCGTTTTTTAGATGACAAATTATCAGTAGCAATATTTTTAGGAATCTTAAAAGAATTTAAAGAAAAAAATATTACCCCAACAGATAACATCATCTTTATTATTTCAACATATGAAGAAGTCGGTCATGGAAGTAGTCATGTTCCAACACAAATTGAAGAATTAATTGCAGTTGATATGGGTTGCATTGGTAAAGATCTTGCATGTACTGAATATGATGTAAGTATTTGTGCCAAAGATAGTAGTGGACCATATGATTATCAAATGGTTTCATCATTTATCGACCTTGCTAAAGAAAATAAGTTACAATTTGCAGTTGATGTTTATCCATATTATGGTAGTGATGTAAGTGCCGCACTGCGTGCTGGAAATGATGTAAAAGGTGCATTAATTGGTCCTGGAGTACATGCTAGTCATGGAATGGAAAGAAGTCACATTCAAGCTGTTGAAAATACTGTCTCATTAATACTAGCTTATGTAACAAAGTAAGTTACGGAGTTACCTATGAATGAAAACCAAATGAAGGATGCATATCTAAAAATAAATCCAAGTGCTAGTAACTTTGATGCTTTTGCATTTGGTGGAACCACACAAGATATGCCAAACCAATTAGCAAATTTAGTTTTAAACGGTGTTAAAACTGCTACCAGTAGTTTGCATTGTATTTATGAAGTCGAAAAAGAACCACTTCCAACAACAAATAATTATAGTATTATACTTGATAGTAATGATAATGCAGTGTGTATTATTAAGACAACAAAGGTATATACAACCCCTTTTAATCAAGTAACAAGTAACCATGCTTTTAAAGAAGGTGAAGGGAACCGTAGCCTTGATTATTGGAAGCTTGTCCATCAAGAATTTTTTGAAAATGAAATATCAACAATGAATCTTACATTTACTGAAGATATGCTTGTTGTATGTGAAGAATTTGAAGTTGTATATCCAATATAAAAAGGCAGGTATCAAAAAGATACTTGCCTTTTCTTTTTTCAAATTTCAACCGCACCACTTTATATATAATTTGATTCTACAA
>CAYJEM010000014.1:0-36263 GCA_964369175.1 uncultured Erysipelotrichales bacterium
AATGTTTTTTCAACTTTCACTATTATCTCATTCAAATATGATAATGTCTCATTGTATCGAAATTGAAAATATCCACATAAACTATGTAGACATTTTGTTAAATCCTTTTTACTTAGGTAAACTCGTTATTTTACTTGAATCAAAACCATTCATTGAAATATGCGCCACCTTATTATCTTGCAGTTGTATTCTTCCTGTAAGCGTGACACTTTCATCAACATAATTTGTTACAGTAGCTTGGACAGTATAGTCATATTGCTGGTCATCAATTTTTTGTAATTCAACATTTGTTACTGTCATTGTATATGGTTGAATCTTAGCCATGATTTGTAGATTGATAATATCCATGTAAAATGCATTACTTTCCTGTAGAAGCTCTGGCTGTACATATTGACCATATACCTTTGTTAGCAGTTGTGAGATATCTTGATTTGCAATGTACGTCCCAATGTTGTTTTCAACAACAAGCTCATATGCAATACCACTTTCAACAAATTGTTGATTTTCAACTGTGTATGCAACTTTTAAAAATGCTTCTAGATCAATATTATTTTGCGTGCTACAGCCAACTAATACAAACACCAAACCAACCAATTTGAATACATTCTTGACTTTTCTCATAGAAATTGACCTCCTTGTTTATTTAAGCATTAAAAACAACTACATTTAACTATTACTTGTAAATTCCTTAAACTGATTAGACCACTACTTTTTTACTGATTTGATAAGTTCTTCTATAACCTCATATTCATCGTAACAAATGTTATCTTCAATATATATATTAGTGTATGGCCGATAAAATTTCAAGGTATGTAGTAGTTTAATTCTTTTATACATACTATTGGATTGTCTACTTAATAATAATCGTATAATTTGATAACGATATTCTTTACAGTACTTGAAATTAATATATAGTAAATATCCTAATATAATTATATAACTTGTTTCAAATCGTAAAATACAAAGAGTACTTAAACATAATAATGATATTTTTATTTGTAATAAGATAGCACTTTTATACTGGATAAAAATAGATAAAATAAGTAGTAGTAACTTTGAACCATCAAGTGGATAAATTGGTAATAGATTAAAACAAAATATCATTACATTAATATCTAACAATGTTTGATTTGCACCAAATAAAAGAATTATTATATAAATAAAAAAGTGACTGCATAAGCCAGCTAATATAACAACCATTTCTTCAACAATATGATGTAATCCATAATCTTCTAATTCTAAAAATGCACCAAAAGGCATAATTTTAACATTTGTAATTTTAAATAGAAACAAACTCGCAAATGCATAATGAAATAATTCATGTATAATTACAATTAACAGCGTCATACTATATTCAAAAAGCAATCCACAAAACCATGCTAATATCAAGTAAAGTATGGTAAAGGGATGGATAACTATATCATTCCATCCCCATATACTCTTCATAAGAAATCATCTTTCCAACATATTCAAATGTTATTTTTAACTGATTATCATAAGTGGCAATTATTGCACCACTATCAACATAATCATATAAACTTGTTAATATATTTTGTAGACCATCATACTTAACAACAACTTGGTTTTCTTGAAGAATAGATATCGAAAAAGTTCCATCATCATGATTTTCTACTTCAATTACACGTCCTTGTTGAAAGCTTACTACCTCATTTGTTGAAGAAGAAAACATATCATTGCCAAGTGAGGTGTATGTTATTTGGTTTACTACTTCCACTGGTTCTTCAATAAAGAAAGACAATAAATTTGTCTCAACCCAATTTCTAGCAACAATAAAATTTTCATTGTCTAACAATGTTGTGCGCAAACTTGCATTAGGAAATTGTTTTGTATATGTTAACACTAACAATCCCACAACTAATAATACCATGATTTTAATCATCGTATTATATAGTTTCTTAAATGAACGATCCCCTAATGTCTTACCGTGTTTTTTCTTTTGTATTCTTTGCTTTAACTTTTCTAAGTCATCCATATCATCACCTATAATACTATATGTACAAAGCATCAAAATAAGTATTTATTTAAGTATTAAATATTCGACGAATTAACCCCTTTTTCTTAGGTTTGGTAAATGGTACTTGCTTTCCAAGTAATCTATTTGTAATATTTGTAAAACAGATATGTAAAATACTCGTGTCACTTATAAATATAGGAACACCTTTATTATTTGCCTCTATCATAGCATGGTCATCATACACAATACCTAACAATGGTAATGAAAGAATAGATATTGCATCCTCAATCGATAATGACTTATTTGCTTCAATATCATCTAAATTCACTTTATTAGTAATCATTTGAATATTATGAATACCTTTTTTCATTAATAAACCAACAACTCGATCTGCATCACGTAATGATGCAACATCTAAGTTAACAACTACAATCGCTTCACTAGCTAGACTTGTTGAATAATCAAAACCTTTTTCAACACCTGCTGGACTATCAATAATTATAAAATCAAAATTCTTTTTTAAATTATCAATCAGTGTTATCATATGTTCCATTTGTAATGAGTCAAATGAAAGTGATTTACATGCTGGAAGTAAAGATAATCCAAAGATCCGTTTATCGTTTACTAATAATTGTTCAATAGTACAACGTCCTTCAATAACATCTTTTAAGTCAAATACAACACGATTTTCTAACCCCATCATCACATCTAAATTTTTCAATCCAAAATCTGCATCAATCAAGCACACCTTATACTTCATAAAAGCAAGACCACTTGCCAAATTTACACTTACACTACTTTTTCCAACACCACCTTTACCTGATGTTACAACAATTGTTCTAGCCATGAATCATTTCGCCCCTTTCTTCGTAAATACTTTTGTTGTTATAATACAACATTGTTAACTCTAAACTTGTAAAATTGTGTCGAGAAACACCTAAAATTCGTATATGAGCATTATTAAAGTATTGACCATTAATTTGACTATCTTTGCTTGTCGCATTAATATACCCTTCCACTTTTCCAAGTACATATAATTTCTTTCTAGTATTAACAACTGCTCCTGCATTAATATTACCAATAATTAATGTATCTTGTTCTAGAAACAATTCTTGACCCGCATGAATTGTTGTATTAATAACTTTAATTTTTGATAGTGTCGGTTGTTCTTTTTTGTCTTGCTTTACTCCACTAAAAATAACTACCTGTTTCTCAAATAGTACTTGGAGCAATTGCTCCATTTTCATTTCATCCATAATTCGACATTTAAAGTCAAAAAAAGCCTTTGGAAAAAACCCATCACTAACAAATACTGGACTTTCTAAAAGACTTTCTAAATCTACTATTAAATTTTCATAAGATATTTCATCATCCATCACAAACAATAATTGTCCATTATAACTCTTAACTGTAATACTCATTTCTATTCCCCTCAAATCTTTTCTGTCTATTGTAGAAGAAAAACATCACAATTGAACAAACAAAGACAAAAGCCAAAGTTGGCAACATTCGTCTAACTATAAAAGTTAAAATTATTAGCTCAGTTGTATTTGTAATCCACATTAACAAATATATCACAAGCTCAAACACGAATACTGTCGAAATAGATACAATCGCAAATTCTAACCATGAAAATGGAGACATTTTCATATATATACGAATATAGTATGTACATATTGGAAATAAAATTAAATAAATTGGTAAAGAACCACCATACACTACTGCATAATATAACCCAACAACAATAGAAAAAGCATAACATTTATTTTTTTCCATATCATTAACAACAAAAATAAAGAATAATAGACCAATATATGGAATGACTTCAAATGATGATTTTGTTGCATCATATGGTAAGAAATATAAAATTGTACTATCTAGGCTAAACATTGCAATAGTCGCAAGAAAAATAAGAATTACTCTTTTATTCATCTGGATTCACCGTGGTAACAATTGCAACATGACGAATATCAGTAAAGTCAGCTGCCGGTTGTACATAGAGTTGGATTGATGTACCATCTGCTTGAATATGCAAATCTGTTGCCTCACCAATATATATTCCTGCAGGTGCCTGTCCTGGCCCACCAAGACCTGATGTGTATACAAACGGTTGCTCTACTAGCGTATCTATCGAACCAAATAATGTAATAATATACGATTGTTCCTCTACATTATATCCTTCTAATAAACCATATACTATCTGCTCTCCATTATTTACCTGAACTGGCACTTTATTTACTGGATGTTCTTGCGTTAATAATAATACGGTTGAACTAAGTTCTGTTGTCTCGCTAATAATCCCTAACATACCAGTATCATCAACAACCGCCATACCAATTTTTGCACCATTGTTACTTCCATAAGCTATTGATACCTCATTATCCCATCCACTAAGTGACCTAGATGTTATCGGTGCATAGTCAACCTCATAATCAGTGCGTAAATGTGTCATTTCCATCAATAACTTTAAATCATTAATTTCTTGTTGCAATAACTCATTGCGAGCCACTACATCTTCATATGTATCTAATTGATTCTTTAAGATTTCATTTTCCTCATACACTTTTTGCATATCGGAATATCCTGTGAAAACACCTGAAATAAGTTCAATTGGTTTTTTTATGACATAGTATTCTACAGTCGCAATAGAATCACGAAATATATTTTCAAAAGTAGTACGCATCGGTGTTGCTACAATTGCGATAACACTTAAAATCAAGGTAACAACTATCCCTAGAAATAATGTACTTCTTTTAAATTTTTTATTTTTATTCATTTAATCACCTCAGTCCTTACTATTATAATGCTTATGTACCTAAAATGCAATTACCTTTCTATCTTGATAATTTTATTTGCTGAAAAACTATAAAATCTATCATTTCCTATTATTATATGATCAACACATTCAATTTCCAGGCTTTTAGATACTTCATTTATTTGTTTTGTAACACTTATATCTTGCTTTGATGGTGTTGGATTTCCCGAAGGGTGATTATGCACTAATACAATTCTTGAACTATTGCACAAAAAAGCTTCTTTAAATATTTCCAAAGGCGAAAATAAAGAAGTATCAAAATTACCAATAAATAACAATTTACTACGCAACAACTGTAATTTGTTATTAAAGCATAGAATATATACTCTTTCTTGTTTTTCAAATACTAACTCACTAATTATATAATGGTATACATCCTCTGGACTTTTTAATATAAATTTATCTTCATTTATCGAAAGGATACGTTTTGCAAGTTCAACACTTGCAAGCAAAGAAACGGCTTTTGCACCTTTAATCCCTTTTAAAGAGATGAGTTGATGATAATCAACATCTTTTAAAAAGCTGATACCACCAACCTCATTCAATAATCTTTGTGCCATTTCAATAACAGATTCTTGTTTATTGCCAGTTCGAAGAATTACTGCTAATAATTCAACATTACTTAATGTAGATATACCTTTTGTAATCGCCTTTTCCCTAGGTAACTCTTGAACTGGATAATCTTTTAATATCATGATGATAACTCCTTTAACACTCCTGTAAAATCACCTGCTTCCATTAAAGCAATTGATTCTACTGTAACTGAAGACTTTTTGATAACACAAGTTGTTCCATTTGTACTAATGATATCTCCTACACGATTTGCTTCATCCATAGATGTTGAAATACTACCTAATACAATGTGATTGTTATCCTTTATATATATATGGCCTTGTAGCTCAATTTTATTTAAAGTTTCAATCATGTTATTTGCATTTTCTTGGTTTTCATAAATCCCCACTTGAACTATGTAAATATCAGTATATTGTTCTCCTTTTGAAAAAAAGAAAATAAATATCATTGAAAAAAGCATAGACAATACAAAAGATAATAATATGATTTTTTTATACATATAATCCCTCCTTGTATACTCTATGCTTGTATCATAAAAATATACTAATTATCGCCATTCAATCGATATTAAGTGAGGTATACTTATTCTACCAGCTCTAGAAAAGATCACTTTATATAAAGCTGTACCTATGACTACTAATAATACAACGGTTCCTAGTCCACCACCACTCACTTCACGCTGTTGACTTATTGTAAGTTCTTGCATTTTCTTTTCCTCCTTTCTTCATTTTTATTCTTCATTATTATATACCTAAAACAAACTATGATTTCTTTAAAGAAGAGTAATGAAAAAGGTAATCCTTATTTTCCAATAACGGAAAATAGATTACCTAATTTATTTATATTACATATTCGAGAGTTTCTCTTTAATAGCATCATATTTCGATTGATAATCAGCAAGTTTATTTCTTTCTTCTGTTATCTTTGCTTCTGGAGCTTTAGAGACAAATTTTTCATTATTTAACATACCACTACATCTAGCGATTTCTTTTTCTAAAGTAGTTAACTGTTTTTCCATTTTCTCTTTTTCAGCATCTTTATCTACGTAGTCACCAAGTTCAACTAATAATACATTTCCGCCCTTACAAGGAATACTAGCAACATCTCCTGATGTTTCTAAGTTATATCCAAGACAAACTGCATTACATAATTTTTTTACATATGGAATACATGTTTCTAGTATAGCATTTAAAGAATCGTCTTTTGTTTCCATAATATATTGTACTTCAATTGCATTTTTAATCGTATACTGTAAACGAATTTCACGAATCCCTTTGATAATATCTTGCAAATGACCAAATTGATCAATCGTTTCAATAAAATTAAATTTTTCATTTATTGTAGGCCATGATGAAATACAAATTGATTCTTCTTCATGGGGAATCGCTTGATAAATCTCCTCTGTTACAAACGGCATAAATGGATGTAACATTTTTACAATTGAATTTAATACATAAACTAATGTATGTAAACTCGCATTTTTCTCAACTTCATTTTCACTTTGTAAGTGTAATTTTGATAATTCAATATACCATGAACAAAAATCATCCCAAATAAATTTATACAATTCACTACCAACATTTACAAATTCAAATTTATCCATATTAGTATCAACGTCTTTAATCACATGATTTAAACGTTGTAAAATCCATTTATCACATAAGTTTAAATTAGAAAAATCTAAATCTTTATACTCTAATGATTCATCAATATTCATTAGTACAAAACGAGCTGAATTCCAAATTTTATTAATAAAATTCCATGAAGATTCTAGTTTTTCAGGAGTGTATCGTAAATCCATACCTGGAGCAGAATTTGTCGTTAAAAAGAAACGAAGTGTATCTACACCATACTTTTCAATAACCTCTATTGGATCTACACCATTACCTAATGACTTTGACATCTTACGGCCTTGTTCATCTCGAATTAATCCATGAATCAATACATGTTCAAATGGTCTTTCATCTGTAAATTCTAACGATTGGAAAATCATACGACTTACCCAGAAAAAGATAATGTCATATCCAGTTACTAAAGTATTTGTTGGAAAATATCTTTCATATAATGTTGCATCATCTTGTGGCCAATCTAAAGTTGAAAACGGCCATAATGCACTTGAAAACCATGTGTCTAAGACATCTTCATCTTGATTCCAATTTTCAATATCTGCAGGTGGTGTTTTTGATACATATACTTCACCTGTATCTTTATGATACCATGCTGGGACACGGTGTCCCCACCATAGTTGTCTTGATATACACCAGTCTTCAATGTTTTCCATCCACTGACTAAATGTTTTTTCAAAACGTTCTGGAACAAAGTTTACTTTATCATCTGTTTTTTGATTATCTAATGAGCGGTTTGCTAGTGGTTCCATCTTAACAAACCATTGTTTTGATAAATATGGTTCAACTACTGCATCACTTCTTTCTGAATGTCCAACTTGATGAATGTGCTTTTCGATATGATCTACAACTCCAGCATCTTCAAAATCTTTTACTAGTGCTTTTCGACAAACAAATCGATCCATACCTTGGTACTTATGAGCAAGTTCATTCATTGTTCCATCATCGTTCATACAAATAGGCATATCTAAATTATGCGTCTTTGCAAGCATGAAGTCATTAGGATCATGAGCAGGTGTACACTTCATTACCGCTGTACCAAATTCCATATCAATATAACTATCAGCCATAATTGGTAATTTTTGACCATTTGCTGGATTAATTACATACTTTCCAATTAAATCCATGTAGCGTTCATCTTCAGGGTGAACAAATACAGCTTGATCTGCAAACATTGTTTCTGGACGAGTCGTTGCAATTACTAGTTTTACATCACTACCTTCTACTTGATATTTAAAGTAGTACATTGCTCCTTCTACTTCTTTATGAATTACTTCTATATTAGAGAGTGCAGTTCTTTGTGCCGGGTCCCAGTTAATAATACGTTTTCCTTGATATATGTATCCTTTTTCATATAACTTAACAAACACTTCTTTTACAGCTTCGCTTAATCCATCATCAAGCGTAAAACGTTCCTTTGAATAATCCAAAGAAAGTCCTAACTTTTCCCATTGTTCACGAATATGTCCAGCATACTCTTCTTTCCAAGACCATGCTTGTTCTAGAAATTTATCTCTACCTAAATCATATCTAGAAATACCTTGAGTTCTAAGTCTTTCTTCAACTTTTGCTTGTGTTGCTATTCCAGCATGATCCATTCCCGGTAAGTATAACGCATCAAATCCCTGCATTCTTTTGTAACGAATAATCATATCTTGTAATGTAGTATCCCAAGCATGTCCTAAGTGCAACTTTCCAGTTACATTTGGTGGTGGAATAACGATTGTATATGGTTTTTTTGAAATATCCCCAGCTTCAAAGTATTTTTTATTTATCCAATTTTGATATTTTCCAGCTTCAACACTTTTGTGTTCATATTTTGTAGCTAACTCTTTTTTCATAATTACTCCTCCACTTTATCAATAAAGTCTTCTTTATGTTCTCTTATATAATTTCCAGTTAAATCAATGATTGCTGATGATTTAATCATTGTAAGTAATTGTGTCGTATA
This sequence comes from uncultured Erysipelotrichales bacterium, assembly GCA_964369175.1. Taxonomy (GTDB): domain Bacteria; phylum Bacillota_I; class Bacilli_A; order Erysipelotrichales; family Coprobacillaceae; genus Tannockella. Next base: position 8,940 of record CAYJEM010000014.1, read on the forward strand.
ATCTGCAAAGTTATATGATGCAAAATCATCATCTTCAACAGTTTCTTCATCTTCTAAATCATGTTCAATAATATATGCTAATCTTGCTGCTGATTTTAGTAAATTTGCTATTTCAAAGCATTTTACAGTTGTAAATGCTTCTTGTAAATATGGTACAAATTCTTTATATTTTTCATCTATAAAGAATGAATGAATTGAAGCACGACCACCTTCGACTGAAAGTTCAGTTAAATATATTGTATAAATTAAAATTTCTGGATGAGTTAATTGTGTAATTAAACTAACCTCATCTAAATCTTCACGATCATACATACGATCTTCCTTAGCCATAATATGAAATATTACCGCATGTGTTAATTCTTTAGTCGGTGTTTTATCGAATACTTCACTTGTTAAACTTTTAAAACTTTCTCTTTTTTCATCATACATTGCTTTTTGTTTAGCTTGTACTTGGCGTATTTGTTTGAATCGCAACCCAACAAAAACCATCAAAAACAAACACATTAAAATAAAAACTAAATACACTATTTGATTAAACGTCATTCTCTTTTCCTCCTTGAACATAAAAAAGCACCGTCATAAGGACGAATGCTCGTGGTACCACCTTACTTTGCATATATACTATGCCTCATACACTTTAACGCAGTATTACGTGTTTACCTACTTTAGTTCAATAAACATGCTCCTAGACTACATTCCTACAATTCTTATATCTTGCTTCCACCACCCAAGACTCTCTATAATAATAGCTATAGTACTCCTTCTATTCATCGCTAGAATAATTCTAACAAAATCTACTATTCTAGTCAATTGTTAACTTTACAAGTTTATGATTAAAGAGATATTAGGTGCAAAATATATATAAAAGCTAGTTATACGACATATAAACAGTCTACATAACTAGCAAACAAACTACAAAATAAGCTGTGCATTTAGTTGATCAATTGAATCAATGTAATACAACAATCTAGCCATTTTTACAATATTAGTGATTTCATTATGTTCGACCATAATATAAGGAACAATACATAGTAAACAACTTAGTAACTTAATCTCACTTGGCAGTAATTGTATATGTTCTAAATAATAAGGTACTAGTGAATCTAAATCAAATAAAAAGTCTGGTGATTTTTGATACATCGAAAAGATATCATATATACATACATCAATATGCATTCTATCAATCGCAATTAGACAATCATCTTTCATAAAGATATGTTGATAATTAAAATTATCATACACCAAACTTACTCGAAGCGATGATATATCATATACCAATTCTTTATACTCTTGTAAATACTGATGTGCTTTATTTAATGATTCTTCAATTTTATAATAATGTAATACAAACATCCAACCCATTGGACTACGATATTTCACATTTTCAAAATTCAACATTACTTCATCATAATATTGCTTTCTTTCTAAGATAACATTTTCTATTTCGTGAATTTGTTTATCAAAAAAATCTTTTGATACTTGTATTCGATAAAATGATTGTTTGTGTATTTTAGCAAGTGTCATAAAATAATGCTTTAGTCTCATCTCTTTGATAAGAGTACCTTCGGTTTCAATCCAAGGCATAATAATAAATAACCTATCTTTGAACGTTGTTACTACATCACCATCACGGTTAGAGTATAGAGTAATTAAATTTGATAAATGCAAAGATTTAATATGTTGATATGCTACTTCTACATTGCGGTTTTCTATATACTTTAAACAATAAAATCCACCATTTGTTTTTATTTTATACACTCGTGAAGTAACTTTAATAAATCCAATAGCATCAATATTATATTGATACTTTAAGCATTCAATCATGCACAATAAGGAACAATCACGATAGTACCAGGTATAATGTCTTTTTCTTTGTTATAGGCCATTAACAAGCTATTATCTACATTATAATGCGCTGCTATTGATTGATAACTATCACCATTACGTACTATATATAAATAATATGTTCCCACACTATCTTCACTATCTTCAAAAAACAATCTCTTTTTGCTTGGATATGTCACTTCCTCTAACTCTATTGTTTCTTCAACACTTTCTTTTCCAACATCTTCAAACTCAATAAAATTACCATCATCGTTTGTCTGCACATCTTCTAATTGAATATTTTCCTTAGCCATTTCGAGTATTTCCCTTTCATTTTGTTCAATTAATGACTCAATTTCATCAATTGTAGCCTCTTTTACATAACGTGCCTCTCCACTAATAACACCATGTACTTCTGCTTGAATCGATACTAATAAATCATTTCCATGAAGTTCATAGCTAAAATCATCAATGCGAATACTAAAATCTCTTTGATCAATTATTTTATCGTATGTTGCAAGGACATCTAAATCAACACTATCTTCAAACTCTTTTTGATTACTACACACTCCCTTAACTAGCAAATTCCCTACTGCGCGAATACCATCTTTTTCAATTTTATAATTGATTGACTCATCAACTGATAATGATGTTACTTCAATATCACTTTCATCTAATTTAATATTTTTTTCCAGTATTATTTTTTGCATACATAGCCTCCCATATAACAACATATGCATAATAAATATAAATAGAACGTAATTAAAACACATTAAATTAGACTGCTTATTATGGAACTTAGTAAATATTTATACATTAAAGTTTCTCACTAATACATAAAAAAAGAGTAGTCTCCTACTCTTCAAAGTTTATAGTACATAATTTATATATTTCATTCCAGGCTTCTTGAATACCTAATTTCTTTAAGCTTGAAAAACGTACAAATTTATCATCTGAAGATAATTGTAATGTTTCTTTAATCACCTTTTCATTCTTTTTAAGATCATTGCGTTTTAATTTATCTTCTTTTGTTGCAACTACAACTACTGGAATATCATGATGCTTTACATAGTCATACATCATTTTATCATCCTTGGTTGGTTTATGACGATAATCCACTAGTAAAATCATTCCTTGTAAGACTTCACGATTTGTTATATATGTATCCATCATATCACCAAATGACTTTTGAATCTTATCATTTACTTTTGCATAACCATACCCTGGTACATCGACAAAATATAATCCATCATTTACATTAAAGAAATTTAATGTTCTTGTTTTACCAGGTGTACCTGATACTTTTGCAATACCATTACGCATTAGCATTGTATTAATGAAACTTGACTTACCAACATTTGACCTACCTGCAAGACAAATTTCTGGACGGTCTGCCTCTGGCCATTGTGACTGCCACGCTGCTGAAAGAACGTATTCTGCTTTTTTTATTTTAACCATTTTGTATACTCCTTTTAAAAAATAGAGTCAATAATGACTCTATTTATACTAATGCATGTTCGATAACAGTATCAACATGACTTGCTACGATTATTTCTAAATCATTACGTACAATTTCTGGAATATCAGCAATATCTTTTTCATTTTGAGCAGGAATAATGATTTTCTTAATTCCTGAACGATGTGCTGAAATTGATTTTTCTTTTAATCCACCAATTGCAAGGACATTTCCACGTAAAGTTACTTCACCTGTCATAGCAACATCATTGCGCACAGGCTTATTTGAAAATGCTGAATAGATTGCTGTTGTTAAAGTAACACCTGCACTAGGACCATCTTTCTTAATTGCTCCTTCAGGTACATGGATGTGTAAATCAACTTTATCAAAAGCTACTTTATCTAATCCATAATGCTTTTTATTTGCTTTTAAATAATCAAAAGCAATTGAAGCAGATTCTTTCATAACATCACCTAATTGACCAGTAATAACAAATTTACCACTACCGTCGAAATAGTTAACTTCAACTGGTAAAATATCACCACCAAATTGTGTATATGCCATTCCAGTAACAACACCAACTTGAGGTTTATCAGACATTTTTGTATGCTCATATGGCATTTTACCTAAGTATTCTTCAACATTATCAAGTGTAATTGTAATTGTGTCTACTTTTGTCTTTAGGATTGCTAGTACTACTTTACGGCATAACTTAGCAATTAAACGCTCTAAATCACGAACTCCAGCCTCGCGAGTATAGTGACGAATAATATGAAGGATTATCTCATCAGGTAAGATAATTTGATCATCTTTTAAACCATGTAATTCTTTTTGTTTTGAGAACAAATGGTTTTTAGCAATCATTGTTTTTTCTTGTTCTGTATATGATGATAATTCAATAATCTCTAAACGATCACGAAGTGGACCAGGAATATTCGATAAATCATTTGCAGTTGCAATAAATAATACTTTTGATAAATCATATGGTTCTTCTAAATAATTATCAGAGAAGTTTGAATTTTGTTCAGGATCTAATACTTCAAGCATTGCACTTGTTGGATCTCCTTTATAGTCACTTGACATTTTATCTATTTCATCAAGTAAGAATACTGGATTAACAACACCTGCTTTTTTCATACCTTGAATAATTCTTCCTGGCATTGAACCTAAATACGTACGACGGTGTCCGCGTACTTCTGATTCATCTTTTACACCACCTAGTGAAGCTTTTACAAACTCTCTTTGCAGAGCATTAGCAATGCTTTTAGCAAGTGATGTTTTACCAACACCTGGTGGCCCAGCTAAACAAATAATTGGCGCTTTTAAAGAGTCCGTCATTTGTTTTACAGCTAAATGTTCAACAATACGTTCTTTTACTTTTTCAAGTCCATAATGTTCATCATCTAAAACTGTTTCAACTTTTGTTATATCTTCAACATCTTTAGTTTCTTTAAACCAAGGTGTTTTTAATACCCAATCAATATATGTTCTAACCACATTTGCTTCACTTGAAGCTTGTGGCATCGACTCATATCGACGTAATTCTTCAAGAACTTTTTCACGTACATGTTTTGGATACGGATTATTTTCTAACTCTTCACGAATTGCTTCGCTATCATCATCTTTATTTACAGTATCACCAAGTTCTTCTTTAATTGCACGTAATTTTTCACGTAAATAGTATTCTCTTTGATTTTCATCAACATTACTACGTACTTTACGATTTATTGTTTCTTCAATTTCTTGAATAATTTTCTCTGATTCAATTGAACTAGCAACTTTTAATAAACGTTTATTAACATCTATTTCTTCTAATATCGATTGCTTTTTATCTAATTCAATTGGTAAATATTGACCTAGTGTATCTGCCAAAATACTAGCCGTTGTTCCAGCTTGTAATCTAAGTAATGGTTCACTTGGTATATGTTGACTGTTTTTAGGAAGTGACTGTTCAAAGTATTTTGTAACTTTACGAACTAAAGCGATTTCTTCATTTTTATCGCCCTCAATATCTTCTAATATTTCTACATCTGAAAAAATACAGTTATCTACTTCATCATACGTAGTAAATAATACTCTTTTTTCACCAACAACTGTAAGCTTAATTGTACCAGCACTATCTCTACGTATTCTTTTTTCAATTTTACATAAGGTTCCTATATGATACATCCCGTCAAATGATGGCATGTCTTCCATTGGATCAATTTGTGATGTAAAAAGAATATTGTTGTCATACTGTTCCATCGCTAGGTCTACAGCTTTTAAGCTAATAGGGCGTCCAACATCTAATGTAATTTTATTTGATGGAAAAACCAACATCCCTCTTGTACAAACAACAGGTAATCTAACTAATGTTTGTTCACTCATACCTATTCCTCCTTTTTACTTTTTCAAAAAGACGCTAAATGCGTCTTCTATTTTAGGTTTGCTTTAACTAATTCAAGTGCTTTTCTAGTTAATAAGTCACTTTCAATACGTCCCATGTTACCAGCAAAGATTTGTTTAACTTCATCTAATTCTTTATTGTACATGCTTGCGATTTCTTCTAATTCTTTGTTTGTTTCTTCTTCAGTTACTTCTAATTTTTCAGCTTCAATGATTTTTGCAAGTACTGCATTTAATTTTACTCTATCGATAGCTTGTGGTTTAACTTCTTCCATGATTGCATCTTTACCTTTTCCAGTAAATTGCTCATATAATTCAAAAGTTAATCCTTGTCTTTGTAAGTTTTGTTCAATTTCTTGAATCATAGCTTGTACTTCTTGTTCAACTAATGCATCACTTGTTTCAACTGTTGAATTATCAATAATTGCTTTAAATAAAGCTTCATTGTATGCAGTTTCAACTTCTGTTGCTTTAGCAGTTTTTAATTGTTCTTTAATATGTGCACGTAATTGTTCTAAAGTTTCTACACCTTCGATATTTACGTCTTTAGCCAATTCATCATCGATTTCTGGTAATACTTTTGCTTTTACTTCATGTAATTTAATTTTAAAAATTACTTCTGCTCCAGCTAAATCTGGTGCTTGGTATTCTGCTGGGAAAGTTACTGTAATATCTTTTTCTTCTCCAACGTTTAATCCGATTACTTGTTCTTCAAATCCTGGAATAAAAGAACCTGAACCAATTTCTAATGGATAGTTTTCACCTTTTCCACCTTCAAAAGCAACACCGTCTTTGAATCCTTCAAAATCGATTACTGCAGTATCACCGTTTTCAACTGCTCCTTCTTTTGTTGATAATTCTGCAAATTGTTTTTGATATTCTTCAACTTTTGCTTCAATATCTTTTTTAGCAACTGTAACTCTACCTTTTTTTACTTCTAACCCTTTATATGTTCCAAGTTCTACACTAGGAGCAACTGGTACTAAAAATACTACAGTTAACCCTTCATCATCAACTTTTGTTACATTTAATGTAGGTTGTGCAACTGGCATAACGTTATTTGAAGTTAAGATTTCCATGTAATTTTTTTGTAACATAGCATCTGTAGCTTCTTCAATTATTTTTTCTTTTGAAATTCTTGCTTTTACCATTGCCATTGGTGCTTTTCCTGGTCTAAACCCATCAATTTTCACACTTTGAGCTAATTTGTTAGTAGCTTGTTCTTTTGCTTCAAGCCATTCAGTTGTATCAAACTCAACAGTTAGTTCCATAACTGCATTTTCTAATTTTTTACTTGTAATATTCATAAATGTTCTCCTTCATTGTTGTCAACGACTATTATATACTATCGCCCCAGTATATTCAATAAAAATGTTTATTTTTTAGCACTTTAAAGGTTAGAGTGCTTGAAACTCAATTTTATCAAATGACTTTAATATTTCTACAAACTCATTTTCTTCACAGTTATATTGGACCAGGATATCTTCTTTATCAATTTCTATAAACTGCATAGTTGCAATATGATAGTGAATTGCACCGGCTATTGCATTACAATCTTCATCATAAATCTCACGTGGATATACAGTATACAAGTAAAAACTTGCATACTGCATGCATAGTTGATAAAGTGATGGATTTTCATATTCAATATGATTTGACAGTAGTCCTTCTATTGTTTCACTTGCAAATTGTTGCATTACCATCGGTGCAAAACTTGGATTAATATAATATACATTCCCATTTTTACAAACCTCTAATTCTTCATCAATTGCCTGATCAATCATTAATTCAATTAATAATGTCTTTGCAAAGTTTGGTTTACGAGGATCTTTTAAAAACAGACTTATATCATAAACTAACCTACGTATGTTCATATCTTGTAATTGTTCAATTGCCATATATAAAACATCTTCATTAGTTACTTCACGTTGTAATATACTTGCTATATCTTCCATACTAAACGATTGCCCTTGATATTGTCCAATTTCTTTACTATCTTGTTTTAATAACAAAATCTCATCATATGCATTTTGAAATGTCATTTCAAATTGATATGGGATATAAGGCATAGAAAGTTCAGTAATTAAAATATCAATAGCCTCTTCATATTTATCTAACTCTTTTAGAATACTTACTTCCATTGCAACTACATCATAGTATGTATCCTTAGAACTATTTTTGGCTGGTACAACCTCCTTATATGCCTGTGTATATTCACCTAATGCAAACAAGCACACAAGTCGTAAATAACGATTTTGTTCATTGCTTAAATCTTCTAATAATTCTAAAGCCTCATTATATTGTCCATTTTCAATATATTCATTAATCATTTTTATCACCTCGATTATCTGTAAAAATTTCAAATAATTCTTTATACATTGGTGCAAAAATACTATTTTTACGCCACACCAAACTAATATCATGTTGAATATCAAAATCTTTAATTGAAATTTCTTTTATCTTTCCTTCTTGTAATTCTTTTTCTACTGCTTTTTTGTAAACAAAACTAATACCACAATCAGCTTCAACAAAAGCAAGCATTGCTTGAATATTATTAATAACCATAACATCTTTAAATTCACTAAGTGTATAGTTACGTTCAAGTAAATATCTCTCTAAAATATCACCACTTCCACTTCCGGGTTCACGAACAATAATTCTTTGTTCAAATAATTCTTCAATCGTATATTGTTTATCTTCTATCATACAATTATTACTTGCAATAGCGATATACTGCTCCTTAGAATACACTAAATAATCAAACTCTGTTCTACTAAAATATCCTTCAACCATTGCAAAATCAATTTTACCAGTATTAATTTTATGTAACAATTGCTTGGTATTTAATATATACATTGAAAGTGATATATTGGGATTACACTTTATATATTCTACCAATGTATCTAACAATAAATAATGACCTACTGTTAGTGTCGTTCCAAAAGATAGTTTCTGTTTCGTTTTATTTGTAAGCTTTTCCTTCAAGAAAATATCATCATGCTTTAATGTCATAGCAATATTTTGAAGGTACTGACCCTCTTTTGTTAACTCAATCTTTTTACCAATGTGTTTAAACAACTTTACTTGATATAATTCTTGTAAATAACGTATATGTTGCGACACAGCTGGCTGTGTTATATTTAATTCTTTTGCTGCTCTTGTAAAATTCAAATGTTTACAAACTGCTAAAAATGTATCTAATCTAAAATCTAACATGATTCCTCCTATGCTTTAACGCTATATAAATATATTCCAAATAATACTAGCAGGCCTCCAATAACTACTTGCATCGAAGGAATTTCAGAAAATAAAAAAATTGATATTATGGTCGCAAATACTGGCTCTAACAACTTCACAGCGCTAATATATGAAGCACTTTCATACTTTAGTCCCCAATTAAAGACACTATGCCCTAGCAATGTACAAAACAATGCTAAACAGAACCCCATTCCAATATTTATTGGTCGATAGCCAACTAGAGAAACATTCATAAATAGACTTAATATAAAAATTGTAATTGCACTAGTACCATAAACAAGTGCAGTATATACTGTTGTAGAGACATTCTTACGAACCCGGCTCCCAATTAAAGTATATCCTGTCATAAATATGGCTCCTAGTAGCGCCAAAGTATTACCAAACATTGGATTAGTGTACCCTGAAATCCCCGCAAGAGCAATAACAATACTTCCAATGAAGGTAATAATGATAGCAATCCAAGCTGCTTTTGATATCGATTGCTTAAATATAAAAATAATTGCTAGTGCAACAAAGAATACTTCTGTATCTACAAGTACAACTGCATTAGCAACACTTGTATGTTGTAAAGATTCAAAATATGATAAGAAATGTAATCCTAATAATATTCCACTAATAACACATAGTATAAGTTGCTTTTTATTAATTGAAAAAAGTTCCTCACGTTTCTTTAATAAAGCTATTGGAATAAGTACCATACTTGCAAAAAACATTCGATAGAATACCATTACAATTGAAGGCGCATCACTAAAACGTACAAAAATTGCCGAAAAACTCACCCCTAAAACTCCTAATATAATAATAATTTTTTTCATAAACTCCACCTTAACCTTAAAACAATATAGCACAGCTAGATAGAAAAATAAAGGTAAATGACATTTATCAACGATAATAAAAAAAGGGATTTCTCCCTTTTCATTTCTAATCTAGAGATTTATTATCAACAGTAAACAGCACAATCAAAAGTCCTATAGCACTTAATATTACACCAAGTAATAAAACATTTGTTACACCAATTGTATCAAGTAAAACGCCCCCAGATAAACTTGCAAAAACACTCGCTAAGCTAACTGCTCCAGTTGCCATTGCTTGTCCTTTGGTAATATCGCCTTTTTCCATCTTTTGTTGCACATAGTACACTGAAGCTGGAATAAACAGGGCATATGCAAACATTTGCATAGCTTGTGCAATATAAATAAACATCATTGACGGGGCAACAAACGTAAGTAAATGTTTTGCCATAAAGAATATAGCCGATATTTTTAATAACGTTGCACAACTCAGGTGCTTTTGGTATCTTGTAAACAATGCCATTGCCGGCAATTCTAATATTGCTGCCAAAAAGATTGCTGTTCCCATGCTGTTTTCATTCCCACCAACGGGTGTGATTATTTGAATAAAGAAGTTATTTATTAGCATGTGGTCAAAAAATAACAACGTTGCACCCAAAATAAAGAACATAAATTTTTTATACTTTCCAAAAAACTGTAGTAAAGTTAATTCTTCATATACATCATCATTTTTAGCATCATTAATTGCTTTTGTGTTTTTAGGCAATGTAAAGAAATACATAACAACAATTAAACCAATTGCTGCAATAATATAATATATTGGTAAAAAGTTTGGTGAAAATACACCTAATAATTGTCCAATCAAAAATGAAGATACTGCATATGCTGCTGAACCTATTCCTCTAGCAACTCCAAAATTTAATGAAATTCCAAATTTTTCAAAAGAAAATGCCAAAGTATTTACAAGTGGTTGTAATGTCATTGCAATTACCACAACAAGTACAAAAACAATTTGGATTGCAATATTCCCATTAGGAATAAACAATAAAACAGTTGATAATATAACCGCTAATAAAACAGCAGTTATAATCACCTTATTTAAAGAAAGCGACTTGTGCTTATCAACAAATGATGCAACCATCGGTTGCAAAAAAACACTACATACACTAGCCATAGCTAAAGTAAATCCAATTTGGCTATTGCTAAAACCTTTATCTAATAAATATACAGATGCATATCCTATTAAAGATGAAAAAATCGCAAAATAGAATATTTGAATTGTTGAATATTTTAAATTTAGTACTGTATTTTTTTCCATATGCAATACCTTATAATTTATGGAATATTGGTTTCATTTTTTCAAATGTACAATATTCATCAAAACCAATCTCTTTTAGCATACTGCTTGCTTCATTAAAATAAAAACCTACGTGTTCTCTTTCATGACTATCAGAACCGATTGTGATAATTTTACCACCTAATTCATAATACTTTTTAAGAATATAATTTGATGGCATAGAATCTGCAAGTCCATAGCGCACATACGATGTATTAAGTTCAATTCCTTTATTGTTTTCAATTACATGCTTTAAAATTTTAGTAATAATTTCATCGCATTTTTCATCAGGGTATATACCTAATTGATCATAGCGTTTAATTACATCAAGATGTCCTAGTACACTATAATCATCAAACTGACAAATCATGTCATAAATTGCCTGATAATACTGTTGGTTGTATTCATCCTGTGTTTTTCCTTCTTGAAATTCATACGTGTGAAATTCTAAGTCACCTACTTGGTGATTTGATAAAATAATAAAATCGAATGGATATACTTTAAAATCCCTTTGATACTCAGGAATTGTATGAGTTTGCATCCCAAACTCACATCCAAACTTGACCGTAATTTGATCTTTATATTTTTCTTTCATAGCAAGGTACCCTTGATAATAACGATCATAGTCAACTACATAGTCACCCATTGGACCATAATCACTATGCTCAGTTATGCATATTTCATCTAAACCAACCTCAATTGCTTGTTTGATGGTGTCTTCTAAAGGAAATGTAGAGTCGTTGCTATAACTTGTATGTATATGATAATCTGCTTTCATGATACTTCCTCCTTGTCTATACAATAGCATATTTCTAACTATTTACAAATTTTTTTTATTTTTTGAAAAACATATAATTATCGTAATACTACCATTCATCTGTGTACAATCTTAAAATAAACAAAATGTAGAAATTACAAAACTAATTCTTACATAAAATATAAATAAAAAAACACCGATAATATCGGTGTAGTTTTCTAATGGCGTCCACGAAGGGATTCGAACCCCTGACCGCACGCTTAGAAGGCGTGTGCTCTATCCAGCTGAGCTACGTAGACACTTGCAACTTGACTGCCCATTTATATTAGCACAATCAATTACAAAGTGCAATACTTTTTTAATATTTTTTTAACTGTTTTATTATAAAATACAATTAACGATTCAAACAATGTAAACTTGTAGTAATAAATTAATTTATTACTACACATATTTAATATTCCCTAGCATCGATAACACTCAATAGCAAATTTTAAAGCTATATATATTCATGATTTATTCAAACATACACTATCATTAACTAAACATCAATAAATTCAACATCTATCTTTTTATCATCTACTACTATCTTACAACAGCTTGCTTTAAAACCACCTCTTGGATAATTTGTTGACCCTGGATTAATTAGTGTATGTCCATCAATTTCCTTGTGCATTGGCATATGAGTGTGTCCACTAAGCATAACTTGGCAGTCATTTTCTCGCAATACCTGTAACATATATTCCTCGCGATTAAAGTAACCAATTCCATCGCCATGACAAACAAAAAATCGTAACCCTTCGATTTGCACAATTGTATCTTTTGGAGCATCTAATAACCAATCATTATTTCCACGAACAAGAATCCACCCATCCAAAAGATCGGTATCCATTTCACTATCCCCACAATGTATATAGTAATCAGCATTATGATTATTTTTTATTTCATCAACCATGTTTGACGAACCATGATTGTCTGACATAACAATTATTGTTTTCATTTTTTTCACCTCGTCATAATTATACAACAAAATAGGATAAAATATTAGTATTTTATCCTATTTGCTATAACATTAGATACATTTGTTGAATCATCATGTAATTGGCCATCAATATATATGTTTACTTTTGTAACTTCTGGAAAAGCCATTAATGATTTTGTTAACTGTTGAAATAGAGCATCATCGATCATTTCATTACCAAGTAAAATATTTGATTGCAAGTGGACATCTAAAACACTATTGGTATAAACAACATCACCTTCTAATAAAATATCTTTTGGGTAATCGATATTTTCTAATAATTTGCTTACACGACTTGTATAATCATCTTCACTACATTGTACTCGTATTGTTGAAGGTACATACATCGTTTTATTATCTACTTGCCTAGCATTATATACGATAACCGGTACTGTTTTAAAGATATCGTTTGTATCTGTTTCAAAATTATTTATTCCTAATTCTGGTGAAATTGCAGATATCGGTATTGAACTATTAGGTATCATATCTACTTGCTCTCCATTAATCGTTATATCAATAGTATTCATGCCTAGATTAGATAATATATATGATAGTCCTTCAGCTAAATCAAGTGCCTCTTGATTATTGTGTGCTTCAAATGATTCATTTACATCAATAATAATATTGTTTTGATCAATGGTCATACCATTTACAACAAGATTTTCTGGTAATAGTGGATACAGTCCAAAATCAATAAAATCATTGCTTTTCATTACCTCAATACTTTGACGCACTGTTTGTTCAACTTCCGTTGTCTGTTCAACTTCTATTTCAATAGGTATTAATGTATTAAATTCATCTTTCATAACAACTTCTACGTATGTGCTCTCTTTAGTTACAACAGGTATGTTTGATGTATTATTAGTTTGAATGTATACAAATGTTGCAAATGTACAAACACTTAGTGCTGACAATGTTTTTATAATTTTATTTTTCATTCTTTCACCTCAAAACAGTTTATGTTTTGATTTATTATTTAGACTAAAAAAAGCAGACGAATCTGCTTAAATTGATAAATGATGTACTTCTAAATCTTGGTAGTCAAAGAAACCTGAAGATGAATTAATAAAGTCTATCACATTTCCAGTTGTATTTATTTGAATATACTCCCTGCTCTTTACATTTAATAACTTATTATATTCTAAATAGCGCTTTACATCACTTCCAACTGCGTCACTTGAAGATATGTATTCAATGTTTGGCAATACTGCTGCAATTTGATTTTGCACAATTGGATAATGCGTACATCCTAGAATAATAGCATCAACAACACCTTTATACTTATCTAAATATTCATGTAGAACACTATAAATTCCATTTTTATATGTCCCTGATTCAATTAACGGAACAAGCTTTGGCGTTGCCAAAGAATGAACATTACAATGCTTTTTATTGATAATTTCTAATCCATATTTATTTGAATTAATTGTACCTTCAGTAGCAATAATAACAACATTATTACAATCACGTAAAATAAAATCATGAACGGTCGCATTAATAACACCAATTATCTTGACACTAGGATAGTGCTCTTGAAGTTTATCTAGTACATTAGCGCTCGTTGTATTGCAGGCCATTACAATTAACTTAACGTTATTTTCAATAAAATATTCAATAATCCGACTCGCATATACAAACAACTGATCTGGCGTTTTATCACCATAAGGACAATTTGCATTATCACCGATATATATAATATTTTCATTAGGAAGTAAGTTTTTTAAAGTACTTAGTACCGTCAATCCACCTACACCTGAATCAAACAATCCAATTGGTCTTTCCATAATATCTCCTATTGTGCTAGAAGATATTCTTCTAGCGTTATATTTCTTGTATATAATTCTAATGCCAAATCTTCACCTACATAACGGAAAGTATTTGCATCGAAATTTTCCATAGTATATTGTTCTTTAGCATGAGGGTAGCGTAGCACATAACCATACTTATATGAGTTTTCAAGTAACCATGTATATAAATGAGAATTCTCAAATTCACTTGCTAGACTACCTATTTCATGAACTTCAATACTAGTGGCCAATTGAAACTCATTAAACCCGGCAACATCTTCACTATCAGCATCTAATGATGTTAAATCATAACTACGGTATGCTTTTGTTAGTAGTAAGCCTTCACCAACTTGAGCAACCATATCATGATACATTAGATACAATGCATCATAAGCATCTTTTTGCAAAAACATTGCATAGTTTACTCTTGGAATATCTAATGTTGTAACAATATTTTTAGGCTGATAACTTGCTATATAATTTCCAGCATTAACAACAACGTCAATACTACTTGGGTTATACACACGTTCTACACCACTTTCAAGATTAGCGGTCATTAACATATCTAGCTGATCAAAACTATATGATAGACACATTACTTCTAAAGTATCATCAATATTTGCAACTTCCATATCTTTTAGTAAAGAAACGTATTCATTTGTTTGTTCAATATATAATTGATCATCTTTTGGATAAATAGCACGAATTTGTTGATAATACGAAATATTATCAAAATCAAAACTTTCATTAACTATAAAGGTTTCAATTAAATTATTATGTACTAAACTTTGACAATTCAACATTGGATCAGATGAATAACTTGATGATAAACGCTCTACTAAAACATTTGTTTTAGCAACAATGGTTTGAACATCAGGATATATCTTTGCTTCATTTATAAGATTATAAAAAGCATAATATTCTAACACAAAGTCCTCCACTTCAATATACTCAACAAAATCATCCATTGGTATCGGATTAGTAATTAAATATTCTTGTTCTTCTTTATCTAAATATTGTTCAATTAACGCTCGATTATCACTATTAATTCCATTTACACGATAGAATGGATCGTATTTACCATTAATAACGATAAATATAATAACAAAAAAAATCGTAATTGATACAAATAAAGCTCCTCTTTTTATTTTCATAATATCACCTTTTTACATTATAGACTAAATATAAAAAAAAAACAAAAGAAATTAAAGTCTAGAACTCTAACTCCTTAAGTTTAATCAACTCAAAAATAGCCTGTACTCTTGAATTGACACCAAGCTTTTGAATAACATTTGATATATGATTGCGAACTGTTTTTTCACTTATACCAAGTTCATAAGCAATATCACGAGTTACATAATTATCAATTAACAATGTAAATATTTGTTTTTCTCTAGGCGTCAATATTCTACTCATTTCATCGTCTCCCTACTATTGTAGTATATGAGACAAGTTTCAATTTGTGCTAATTGTTTAATAATTCATATAAATTTCTAGCAACTGCATCAGGTAAAATCGTTTGTATTTCTTCTAAGCTTGCTTCCTTCATTCTCTTTAGACTCCCAAATGTTTTCATTAATTCCTTTTTACGTTTAGGACCAATTCCTTCAACATCATCAAGAATTGATTGAAACAATGATTTTGAGCGTACTTGCTTGTGAAAGCTAATTGCATAACGATGAACCTCATCTTGCATTTTTGTAAGCAAAAAGAACAATTCACTTTTACGATCAACTGTCACTTCATTTCCATCTTGATCAATTAACATCGAGGTATTATGTTTATCATCTTTTTTTAGACCACATACATATATGGACAAACCAAGTGACTCAATAACTTCCCTTGCTACTTTTACTTGCCCCTTACCACCATCAACAATAATTAAGTTTGGTTTCCTCAAATTATCCATTAAAACCCGAAAATATCGACGATATACAACTTCTTTCATACTTGCATAATCATCTGCACCTTCAACTGTTTTAATTGTGAATTTACGATAATCTTTTTTTGAAGGAACCCCTCCCTTAAAACATACCATCCCAGCTACTGCATGAGCTCCTTGAATGTTTGAATTATCAAATAATTCAATATGATGACAACTTTTTATATGTAATAAAGAAGCAAGTTGTTCTAATGCACCAGTTGTTGCTGCAACATTTTTTTGAACAAGTAAAAATTTCTTTTCCAATGCCTCTTTAGCATTGTTATTTGCCATCAAAACAAGGTCATGTTTTTTACCTTTTTGTGGCTGTAAAACTTTACACGAAAAGACTTCTTCCAATAATGTTATTGATAATTCTTTTGGTAAAAGGATTTCTTTTGGTAATGTATTCTCTTGATAAAATTGAACTAAAAAAGTAATTATTTGATCTTCAACATCAACAGTTGAAGGAATAATATTAAAATCCCTAGCAAGTAGTTTTCCATTACGCATAAAAAACAACTGTAGCGATAAATATCCTTTATCACTACAATACCCAATGATATCACGGTCAATCAAATCATTAAATTGAACATGCTGTTTACTAGTAACGTGTTCAATATGTTGAATCAAATCACGACACTCTTTTGCAAGTTCGTAGTTTTGTTGAATACTTGCATTCATCATTTTTTCATGTAAGTTATCAATGATTACCTTACTATCACCTTGGATAAAACGGCTAATTTCACGAGCAATATCTTTATATGTGTTTTCATCTATTTCTTGAATACACGGTGCTACACATTGGTTTAGTGAATGATATAAGCATGGTTTTTTTGGTATATGGTTGCATTTTCTTAAGGGATACAAACGGTTTAATAGTTTAAATGTTTCTCTAGCGGCACTACCATCTGGAAACGGTCCAAAGTGACGATGCTTTTTATTACTAGCATTTCGAACTATCTTTAGTCTTGGATGTCTCTCTTTTGTAAGTTGGATATAAGGATAATATTTATTATCCTTAAATGAAATATTATATTTTGGAGAGAAATCTTTTATTAGATTTATTTCTAGTAATAAAGCTTCTTTTTCAGAATCCGTGACAATATATTCAAAATCACATATCTCACTTACAAGCTTTGTAGTTTTATAATCATGTGCTCCATTAAAATAGCTAGATACACGACTCTTTAATTTCTTTGCTTTACCTACATAAATAACAGTACCTTCTTCATCTTTCATTAGATAACAACCACTACTTGTAGGTAGTAAAGATAATTTGTCTTTAATATTTTGACTCTTCATATAGCCTCCTACTCAAAGAATGCAATTGTTGCTCCCATACCACCTTCATTTGGACCACCGCGGCGATATGACACTACATGAGGATGCTTTTCTAACAATTTCGAAACACCATTACGTAATACACCAGTACCAACTCCGTGCACAATACGTACAGTTGAATAGTTATGCACAAGTGCGTCATCTAAGAATTTATCAACTGTCTCCATTGCCTCTTCAAATCGCATCCCAATAACATTAACTTCATAACTTTGATTTACTGTTTTTTTAATACTTTTTAAATTACTTTTTACTTGTTTAACTTTAACTTTCTTTTTAACAAATTGTACCTCGTGAGGTTTTACATTTACTTTTAGACCACCTAAATCTAATGTTAAAATTCCTTTTTTTGAAATTGTTTTAACTTCCCCTTCTCTTTTCATTGAAAGTAACAATACAATATCACCAACTACATATTGATAATCCGGGGTATTTGTTACTTCGCTTTTATCATCCTCGTGTTTTAAAACATTTAACGTGTGTAATGCATCAATTCTTTCATGGTCTTTGATAGCCTCGCGCTTCTTTAGCTCACTAACTACTTCCTCAACTTGAGATTTAGCCTCTTCATATACTGTGTTAGCATCTTCTTTTGCTTTTGATAAAATTTGTTGTCTTTGACTTTCAATTCCATCTAGTAATTTTTGGAATTTTTGTTCTTTTTTAGTAGCTTCATTCAAGGCATTTTCTAAATCGTCTTTTTGTTTTTGAACTACATTTAGCTCGTTTTCTAATTTCTCCAATAACTTTTCAGAAAGCGATAAACCAGCTTCTTTAATACGTTTTGCATTTTCAATAATTTCATCTTGCAATCCAAGTCTTTTTGATATTTCAATTGCATATGAATTCCCTACATTACCAGTTAATAATCGATATGTTGGTGCCATTTTTTCTTGATCAAACTCAACTGCTGCAATAATAATATATTCTACATTCTTCGCAAATTGTTTTAATCCTGAATAATGTGTAGAAGCAAATGTAAGTACTTGACGATTATGGAGGTATTCTAGAATAGCTTGCGCAATGCTTTCTCCCTCTTTAGGGTCTGTTCCTGAACCAATTTCATCTAATAATACTAAGCTTTTAGATGTAACCATCTGACAAATTGTTACAAGGCGTTTCATATGACTTGAAAACGTGGATAGGGATTGTTCAATCGATTGTTCATCACCCAAATCGACGTAAACATTATCAAAAAATGGAATAGTAGCCTGATTACAAGGAATCGCTATTGCTGAAAGTGCCATAATACTTAGCAAACCAACTGTCTTTAAAACCACAGTTTTCCCACCTGTGTTTGATCCACTAATTAACATAATTGATTTACTATTATCAAGAACTATGTCATTTGCGATTATCTCATCCCTAGGAATTAATGGATGTCTTGCTTGTATTAGGGATATTTCATGAATATCTTCTTTTATAGTTGCTAGTACACCATCAATTGAACATCCAAATGACGCTTTAGAAAAAATAACATCAATATCAATAAGTACTTGTTGATTATAAATTAGTGCCTCATAATTTTGTTTTACTTGTTGACTTAACGCAAATAAAATACGTTGAATTTCTAAACGCTCCTCATTTTGAAGTTGAAATAAATGATGATTTAGTTGTACAACTGCTTCTGGTTGAATAAATAAAGTTTGACCACTTGAACTTACAGCGTGAACAACTCCACGCACATTATTTTTATGTCCTGACTTTACTGGCAATACTAAATGATTATTACGACTAGCTACCGTTTCCTGTGACAAATAATCTTTATTCTTCATTTGTAACTCAACAATCTTTTTTCGAATATTACCTTCTGTTGCAAGAATCGATTTACGAATACGATATAAATCATGAGATGCATTATCTAAGACATTACCACTTGGATCAATTGCTTGAGTAATTTGTTTATGCAATCCTGATAAATAAATACCTTCATTTATCAAATTGTAAATAGTGGTATGCTCCATCTCTTTATCTTGTACAAATGTGATAATTTCATTAATATTTTGTAACTGACTCGATATTGCTTGTAATTCACTACCTATTAAAGTACCTTCTTTTTTACTTTTTTCTAAATACATATAAATATCTTCAAAAGAAGCAATTGGGAAACGACCATATTTAAAAATCGTATCCATTGCTTCCTTTTGAAATACTTGTTGCATGTATAACTCATCAATATCAGTATACGGTTGACATTGACTTATAACTTCTTTTGCAAGCTGGCTTGCACAATAACTTTGCATTCTAGCAATAATTGTATGAAACTCTAATGTTTGATAATCTTTTTTCATAATTACATAATCCTTCTTGTTAAGATATCGATATTAATATCATTTCGAAATGGTTCTAATGCGATATCTATCTGACTTTTTTGAGATAACTCATAATACAATGTCGTATCACTTGTTTCTAATTCTAATAATAACTCATTGATAGAATCAACAGCTACATCATAACTTAAAACATTCATATCATATAATGTTTTTGTTGTTGTAATAAAAGAATAAGCATTTCCTTTTTCACGAACTGAGTACGATAATCCACTATTGTCTATTGATGCTACTGGTGTATGTTCTTTAGCAAAATCAAAAACTGTTTCTGTCATATCAGGAACAATTGTTGTAATAGCCTTAGCAACGTATGTTTGATCAATTTGTGCTTGAGTGATTGAAAAAAATGGCATTGCAACAAAAACAATTAATAAATATCCATAAACAACAGATTCCACTAATCCTAAAACAAGACCCAAAAAATGATTTCCAGGTACATTGTCTACTACTTTAAAGGTTAATGGTTTTAGCAGACGGCTAAGCAAAAATAAGATAATTTTAAATAAAATAAACAAACCCAAAAAGATAATAATACGATTTACATATTGCCCAATATAGCTTGCAATCCCTTCAATCTTGTACACTACAATATATTGTCCAACAATTCCACATAATAAATATGCTGCCAAGAGTGCTACGACAGTCTCTAATAAATTGAAAACTCTTGAAAAGAAACCTTTAAAATATCCAAATGCACTTAGTATAAGCATTAATGCTACTAAGATAATATCTAAAACTACATAATTTTCTATATTCATATATGTCACCACCTTTCATTATTTTAACAAAAGTAAAATATACTGTCAAAATTATTATTTTCATGCTATACTAATTATATAGACTAAGGAGGGATATACTTGAAATCATTTTTCAGTGCGTCAGTTTATAATACTCATTCGTTAGTCAACACAAAATTTTCCCCCATGGAAGTAAATAGTGGTATGCCAGAAATTACTCCACAAGAATCCTATTTTGCTCACAGTCATATCGGTTGTGATGAAACAGGATCAAGTGATTTTTTTGGTCCGTTGTGTGTTGTGTCGTGTTATATTGATAAAAAGGATTATGAGTGGTTAATTGAACTAGGTGTAAAAGATCCAAAACAGTATACTGATCAAGAAATTATACCAATCGCTAGAGAAATAAAAGACCGTATTATTTACAGTTTATTAATTCTTGATAATTCTCATTATAATGAGATGGCTAGTGAAGGTAATAATTTGGCGAATATTAAAGCAAAACTTTATAACCAAGCAGTTACAAATGTTATTCAAAAAACAAATATGAATGTTGCTACAAAAGCAGTACCCCAATTTGTTTCTCCAAAAACATATTATAACTATTTAAAAAATGAAGTTATTGTTGTTAAGGATCTTACATTTGAATTAAAGGCAGAAGAAAAGTACATTGCAATTATGTGTGCTAATATATTATCTAGATATGCATATTTACAATATTTTTCAAACATGTCAAAAAGTTTAAAAACTCGCTTACCTAGAGGCAATACTACTAGTTGTGAATCAATAGCAGTTGAATTAGCTAAACGTTATGGAGAAAAGATGTTATTCAAAGTAACAAAAACAAATATGACTGGTTTTAAAAGAGTAAAAGAAGCATTAAAGAAGACAGATAATTAATCTGTCTTTTTTATTATTAAAGGGACAATTACAGTATTGCCCCTATTTTTTATTCTATTACTTTGAAATCGAAATTTCTAATCCATTAATTTTACGATATGCGACACCCGCGCTATCAAGCATTCTTTTTGCTGCAATATCACTTGCTGTTCCATCATATTTATCATCTTCATAGACAATTTCTTTTATCCCGCTTTGAATAATTGCTTTTACACATTCATGACAAGGGAATAAGGAAACATAAATTGAACACCCATATAATTGTTGAGTACTATTTAAAATCGCATTCAATTCTGCATGAACCACATATGGATACTTTGTATCATGTAGTTGTCCATCACGCACGGACCACGGAAAATCACTATCATCACATCCCCATGGTAAACCATTATAACCTACACCAACAATTTTATTTTGTTGATTAACAACACAAGCACCTACTTGTGTATTTGGGTCTTTTGAACGAAATGCTGAAAGTTTGGCTACAGACATAAAATATTCTTCCCAAGATATTATCATTGACATAATTATCCCTCCAGTTCATCAAGTTTTGATTCAAAAAAATCTGGTAACTCGCTATCGAATTCCATATATTCATTTGTTGTTGGATGAATGAACCCAAGTATTGAAGCATGTAAATATTGTCCATATGTTGTATCATCACGACGATGCCCGTACTTAGGGTCACCAAACACCGGAAAACCAATATAATTTAAATGAACACGAATTTGATGTGTTCTACCAGTTTCTAATCGACATTCAATTAAACACATATCATCATAACGATTTACAACTCTAAAGTTTGTAACTGCTCTTTTACTGTTTGTTTTTGTAACTGCCATTTTTTGTCGATCTTTTGCATCGCGACCAATTGGAGCATCAATTTTACCATGTTCATGAGGTATTGATCCATGCACAAGAGCAATGTATTTTCTTGTCATTGTATGATCTCTTAATTGTTCAGATAACGATTGATGAGCTTTGTCATTTTTTGCTACAACAAGCAGACCACTAGTTTCTTTATCAATTCGATGAACAATTCCTGGACGTGTTACACCATTTATCCCTGATAAATCTTTACAATGATATAACAAAGCATTTACTAATGTATCTTTTATAATACCAGCTGAAGGATGAACAATCATTCCAGATGGCTTATTTACAACTATTACATCACTATCTTCATATACAACTTGAAGTGGAATATCTTGTGCTACAATATCTAAATTTTCATTATCAGGAATGGTAACTTCAATTACATCATTCATTTTTACTTTATAACTCGCTTTTTCAGCTTTTCCATTTACAAGAACATGTCCTTTACTAACCCATTCTTGTATCAACGTTCTTGAAACATCTTCTAAATGTTCACAAATAAGTTTATCCAAACGGATACTATCTACTTCAAAATCTTTAATCTCTATTTTTTGCATTCTTTCTATCCTCTAATATTATTTCTAAAATCACTAATCCCATACCAATTACAAGTCCCATATCGGCAATATTAAACACCGGAAAATCATAACCAAGTATTACAAAATCAAAAAAATCTCGCACATATCCAAGCTGCACTCTATCAATTACATTACCTAACATTCCAGCAAAGGCTATCACCAATCCAAAACGTGTTAAGGTCTCATGATTCTTTGAGCGTACAAAGAAGTAACCCATGATAAAGGCACCAACAACTGCACTAAGAATCAATAAACTTGTATGTCCACCAAATATTCCCCATGCTGCCCCGTAGTTATGTACAAATGTAAAGTAGAAAAAGCTTTCTACTATTGTATGTGAATCATGTAACTGCATATTTTGTTCAACTAATATTTTTGTCACTTGATCAAACAATAAAACTCCAATAAAAGCTGAAATATATAGAAAAATATTTCCTTTTGTTATTTTAAAATCTTTCATTATTACACCGCCTTGCATCTATTATACATTATTTCAAACAACATTCCAAACTGTTTATTAATGAGTATTTCTTGCGCGCCAACAATCATTAGAACGTGTACTTCCATCATTTACAACAATAATTGTGACTTTTTTTACAATTCCTTGTTTCTTTAAATCCGATAATGCGCTTAGACGTTTATGTCCATCAACACACTGATATTGATTATCAATAACCGATACCTTTATTGCAAACGATAAGCCAATTCTACTAATTGACTCATATAGTGATTCTGGATATGACATATACGTAAAAGCAATTTCTTCAATGCATGCATATTGCATTTTCATTAATATCACCTCACTAGCCATCAGTATATCACAAATATATACAGATAACGACAAAAAACACACCTATTTTCTAGATGTGATTCTTTTTACATTATTTACTATATTATTGATATATCTATAAATACATTCTGTCTTTATTTTATTTTCGTTATCACTTGCAAAAGTTATATTTAAACAATATCCAAAATATATTATACTTGCTATTAAATGAACCGATAATAATAATATCAACAAACCTGAAAGTGGTCCATAAATCGTACTATAATCCGTAAAACGTTCAATAACACTTAGAAACACTCCTCCTACAAGAAGTATTCCTACTGTTGAAAAGACAGCTCCAATTATCCCATAAAACCAATTTCGTTTTCTAAATGACAAAGCCCGATACAACATATACAATATTAAAAATATTCCTCCCACTAGTGCCAAAAACGGAAATTCATTAAAGAAATGTGTGGATGATGCAAGCAAAAATATCCCACCAAAAAAACCTATAAATAAAATAATCGCTTTAATCCGTATAACAAGTCCGTATGTTATGAAATTTTCATGAGTAGCACTAATTAATAAAAAAGAATAAAAACTTTTACTTGCCAGTATCGTCACCGCAGCCATTGTTACTACAACTGTACTAATACTACGAAAATCACTAGCCATGACATATTCAATAAATGGTTGTATAAGTTCTTGAGGTAAGTATCGATAAATAAATGCGCTTGTTGTTTGAATATCTAAAACACCATTTTGAAAGAAAATTACAATAATAATTAATGCTGGAAATAACGTCAGTAAAAAACCATAACCCAAAGAAGAACGAAATAAATTTCCTTCTTGGCTATAATATGTCTTTATAGCTTCCTTTATATTTTTAAACAAAACGCTCCCTCCTATCCAACGCATCTTTATACACTGGTAAAAAAGCAGTCGGTATACTATACTTTGTCTCGATATCTTCAAGACTTACCCAAATATAATCATCCATCATTATTGGGGCATCAAGTTCAACAACATAACCTTTAATATCCCATACTACATGAGAAAATATATGTTTATACTTCCCTAAATAAGTACCCCGAACTTCTTTTTTAGTTAAATGACTATCTTTTGTAACAAACTCATACAAACTTGCAAGTAGTCCAGTATCTTTGCGCTTATGAATTAATACCTGATTATTACATATATAGACAATCGATGTGATTTTTTCATCACGTTTTTTCTTTGCCTTTTTCTTTACCGGAATAGTATAAACTGTGTTTTTCTTATAAGCTTGACATTTTGATAACAGTGGACAAATATTACAATAAACAACACCATTTCCACTACAAATTGCCGATCCAATATCCATTAGTGCTTGATTATAATCACCCATGTGATCATTGATATCTAAGTTTATCTTTTTTTCTATTTTTTTCTTAGTGGCTAAAGCAGTAATATCGTCCCCAATATTATATAATCGAGCATAGATTCGCATTACATTTCCATCAATTGCAGCGACAGGTTGATTATAGGCAATAGATGCTATTGCCCCTGCAGTATACGGACCAATCCCTGGTAAAGCTAACAATTCTTGATAATTTGAAGGCATTGAACCATTATGTTGCTCAACACATATCATAGCAGCTTTTTGCATATTTTTTACACGACTGTAGTAACCTAGACCTTGCCATAACTTCATTAACTTATCTTCGTCACAATTGGCAAGATCAACAATAGTCGGTAACTGTTCTATAAACCTTGCATAATAAGGCTTTACAGTTTCTACTCTTGTTTGTTGTAACATAATTTCACTAACCCATATATAATATGCATTCTTACTTTTACGCCATGGTAAATCCCTTTTGTTTTTTTGGTACCACTCTAGCACCTTTTCATTTATCTTCTTTTCATTCATGTTTGTAGTATACCACATTTTATTATTTCATTTCTAAATCTTTGCATTATAATCTTCAATAATTCTTTCGATAACACTTTTTGCATGTTTATCATCATTATCCACATATAATAATAACTGTTTCCATAATACCCAACCCATAGCTTTTACAAGGAAACGTTTTTCAAGTTTGGTTTCTTGTAAGAATATTTCTCGAGATTCATCATTAAAATACGTCCAATACATTGCTAAATCACAAGATGGATCACCAACACCTAATATCCCAAAATCAATTATTGCGATTTGATTATCTGGTTGTAATAAAATATTTGTTTCTACAAAATCACCATGAACAAATACTTTTTTATCATCACACCTTACTTCCAATGCACTCCGAAATATATCCTTTAACACTTCTTCATTAAACGATGACTTTGCTTTATTTATATATTCATAGGCTTGTGTAGCATAAATTGACAAATCACCACCACGATAAAAGTTATGCTCTCCTGCAAGTAAGCTATCATCTGTTTTTACTTGATGCAATTGATTTATAAATTCACCACACTGCCTTGCTACAGATTTATCGACAATAATATCAGCGAGCATCTTCCCTTCTATCCAGTGATTTATGATATACGGTTCCTTGTCACCACAATACATTGCTATTGGTAATTTATAAGTAATATATTTTGATAATATTGGTATCCACTTACTTTCTTTTGCAATTTGACTTATATATCTTTGGTGACTTGGTATTCTTATCGAATATTTGTCACCAATTCGATATGTACGATTATCATGTCCTTGATTTTCCACCTCAGTTATTTCGAGGTTTCTAAGTTTTGAATAGTAGTTACATATTTTTCTTGCTTGTTGAATTGTTGAATCCATAAATTTCTCCTTTTTAATCACATCACCCGCATATACAAAACATTATTTTTTTCATATTGTATAGTATAGCTAGGAGGTGAATCAATTGAATTTTATTCCTTTTATAACATATTTATTGGGACCTTTTAATAATATCTTTATTGCATTATTGCTATTTGTATCATTAGCTTTTATTTCTAGCATTATGGTTGATATTATTAAAAAAGAGTTAACCTATAATAAGGTTATCAAATTATTATTTAAAAAGATAGCAATATTTATCATTATAATAATAAGCGTTGCTATTGATAGGATGCTTTTAGACAATGATTCTTTCGTTCGTACTTTATGTTGTCATTTCTATTTTATAATGGAAGTAATGATAATTATTGAAAATGCAAAAAAGTTAGGAATCTCAATTCCCGACCAATTAGTAGAAATCATCGAAAAATTAAAAACGAACAACACAAAATAAAGGGCATTGCTAAGCAATACC
>CAYJEM010000015.1:0-34061 GCA_964369175.1 uncultured Erysipelotrichales bacterium
TATCTACACTTGGACGTACTTCCATTTGTCTTGCATCAATTTTTGTTGTATCACCGATTAATCCGATAACCGTTACCCCTTGTCCTTCAACAACGCTTACTGCTAAACCTTTTTCTTCAATTAACTTTGATACTGATGCAACATCATCTTTTGATGCTTCTTTTTTCATTACAATAATCATTTTCTTTTCCTCCTATTTTTCAACCCCGTATAAACAAAAAACTCCCATCCATAAAGGACGGAAGATTAATCTTCGTGTTACCACCTTAGTTCATTTATATATCACTATATAAACCTTATCAAGTACGCTTTTAACAGTTCATACTCTTACATGTTAACGGTTGTTGCCGGATACGCCTACTTTATTTCAGCGTTCTACTCCAAGATGAATTCTCTATCATTATTACACTCTTTTACACCTTCCAAGAGCTCTCTTTGCTAATAATATATAGATACTATTTCTTTTCACAGTATTTATACTAGTAGTTGTTGTAAATATGATATATAATTATTGTAGTTGTGTCAATATTTTTTTGTTGATTGTTATGATTTAGAGAAATAATTTATGAAAATCGCAGTTTTAGATACAAATCGATATGATTTGCAAGTTTTGAGTGACCTTATATGTGATCATTATTTTCCAGGTGAGGACATCTTTGTATATAAGTTTCATGACCATAATGAATTTATGGAATTTTTATTTCAAGAAATTAATTTTCGTGCAGTCTTTGTAAATGATAAGTCTTGTAACATAATTACTATTAAAACTATTCAAGAAATGTTACCAGATACACTCATTATTGCAACAACCAAAAAGAATAATTTCATTCCCCTAAATAATCGAGAAATACTATATAAACCGTATCAAAGCAATGAAGTATTCAACTGTCTTTGTCACTGCTTAAACAACGCAATGTCAAAACCCGAAAAAATACAAGTCCATGATCGTGGAAAATTAATATATATTCCTTTAGATGAAGTATTATATATTGAATCATATTACGGCAAAGTATTTATATATACATATGACAAAAGCTATGTTGGCTATAACAAGCATTTCTATCATTATGAAAACCTATTGCATCGCCACCACTTCATATTAATCCATAAAAGTATTTTGATAAATATACATCATATTAAACAAGCATCACTAGATAGTTATATTTTAACAAATAACAATGAATTGATTGCTAGTGCAAGAAAGAAATCTAGCGCCTATAAAAAATATACAACATATCAAAATGAAACTATTTCAAACTATAAAAAGGTATTATAAATAATAAAACATATTGTGAAAGTAAATATGAATAGTCATAAATGCTCAACAAATATAAACAACCCCTTACACAAAAGTAAGGGGTTTGTTAGTAAATGGTGCCCAAGGTCGGAGTCGAACCGACATGACATAAGTCGCAGCATTTTGAGTGCTGTGCGTATACCAATTTCGCCACTTGGGCAATTTCTAGCCATGTATTATTGTACTATCTTTTTTACAATAATGCAATAATAATCTTACTTAGAGTAATGTAACTCTAGATGCAAAAAAGAAACCGATGGTTTCCCTTTTTAGTTAGTTGTGTGTTGTTATGTTTTGTACATTTGTACTAGGTAGCTATTACTACCTAAGAGAATACTCCTCCTTTTCCTTTTCTTCTTAGAGCTACCTGTACACAGTAACCCGCTTGAACTCAATATATCAAATCATGTCGTTTAATTCAACGAATTGTCGTAAACAACATCTTTTTGACGCAATTAACATATTATTTAAATAGGATATTTTGATTAACATAATCTTTGATATTTATTTTATATCTTCTACCAACTTCTAATTTTATATCATTTTCTAAAATTACATATGTACTCATAATTCGTTTCACCTTTTTGATGTTTACAATATATGAACGATGTATACGTACAAAATTCATCTCTTTTAATTCCTGTTCAAGTTTTTTTAATGTCGTTCGAATGCGAATACATTCATGATTATTATATATACAAATATCATGGTCATGTGACTCTATATACAAAATATCTTGAACATCCACATAATTATGATTAAAACCACTTACATTATGATTGCTTAATGATTCTTTTACAATGTGCATTGCATCTTCTAAATCCTTATCAATATGACGTTTACGTATAAAATAAAGTGGCTGTAGCTTTAACGTATCATGAATTACCCCTTCATTTTGTGATACGAATATAATATTTTTTATATTTTTATTTGTATGTAAATGTTTAGCCACATCAATTCCATTATCTTTCCCAATATCAATATCTAAAAACAATATATCAATATCTTTTACTAGTAATTCATTCATATCAACAGTAAGATAGGATTCAACATTCTCGATATTATACGCTATTAATTTTTCTTTAAAACTCGTTATAAATTGCTTATCATCATCTACAATTACTATTTTTCTCATAATCAAACTCCTATATCCAACCATGTTTTACACACGCATTATAAATTCCATCATCTGTATGATTATCAGTTATATAATCCGCTTTAGCCTTTAATTCATCAAAACTATTGCCCATGGCAATACGATAAAATGGTTTTTCAAACATAACCAAATCATTCTCACCATCACCAAATACGATCACATCTTGAATATTCCCATTAATAATTTCAATAACTCTTTCAATCCCTTGTTTTTTATCATCATGTTGAAATAATAAGTACTCCTCAACAAATCGTATATGACCTAGACTGGTATGCATTAACAGCAGGTCTTCTTTATCTTTAGGAATCGATATATACACTTTATAAAAATCCTTTATACTATCAAATGAAAGGTTTTCATCAAAATGATATAGTGTCTCTTCTTTCCTATTACCGACTTGTTGAATGAATAAATCATTTAATGCATACACATTGATACTATCATCAATCGCAACTAAAACTCCATATCCTAAATCACTGGCTTTAATACACAAATCTATTGCTTGGTTTCTTGGAAGCGGATGATTTTCAATTAACTTTTGATTAATCACAATTCCTGCTCCACCATTGCACACCATATTATCTATATCATTTTCAATGCAAAATGCAATCGACTTATAATGTGCTCTACCAGTTGCAATTGCAACAAAATGTCCATTATCCTTAAGCTTTTGTAATGCAACTTTTGAAGATGGTACAATTTGGTTATTTGCATTATCAACCAATGTACCATCAATATCAAAGAAAAAGTATTTTTTATTCATAGTCTTTATGTCCTTTTACATATATTTGTTTTATCCATATTGCAAGGAACGGTGCAATAATAAATCCAATCGTTCCAAATACCTTGTAACAAGTATATAATAACATAATCATTGCTAAAGGGTGAATATTTGATGCATCAGAAAATAATTTATTTTCTAATACCCTTTTTACAATAACAATGATTATATACATTACAAGCAACTTAATCATATATAAGTAATTTCCGATAATAAAAAGATAAACTATCCAAGGTATTAATACAAGTTCTAATCCAAGGATTGGCAAAAAATCAATAAGAGATATTACTAATGCATGTATAAAGGCATTTTGATTACCAATTATTAAAAATCCTATAAACAACATTAAGAAGGTACATATAAAAATCATGAAATAACTTTTTATAATCTTAAAGAATGATTCTTTTATGATTCTTACATTTTGAAGAGCGATGTTGTAGTAATTACCCAGGAGCTTTTGTGTATATTCTTTAATCCGATAATAGTCCACAACCAATAATAATGAAAAGAGAATTGTAAAAAACATATCAAGTAAACGGTTTGGAAAATTCATAATTGCTTCAACACTATCACCCATTATAGATTTTATAATTGATAACAATTCACTATATATTGAATTGATAACAGCATTGATTACCGTACTATCTGTTAATTTTTCTAATTGGTCACTAATATCATTATATGAACTAAGAACTTCAACT
Source organism: uncultured Erysipelotrichales bacterium (assembly GCA_964369175.1). GTDB lineage: Bacteria > Bacillota_I > Bacilli_A > Erysipelotrichales > Coprobacillaceae > Tannockella. The sequence continues at coordinate 3,936 of CAYJEM010000015.1, forward strand.
ATTGTGTTAAAACAGTATACTAATCCTATAAATATTAAATATCCAGCTACTGTCATTACAAATACATATAATATGATTGTAACCATCGCACGAAATAAACGACTTTTAATTTTAACTAGTCCTTCCATTTTTCTTAGTAATGATTGTACAAGCAATACAATCATTACACTATACCCAATTGTGAAAAATATCCTGCTAGCTACAACAATTATTAAACACAGGATTATAACTGTACAAAAAACAACTATTGTCGTTCTAATTATTTGAGAATATCTATTTTCCATTAGTTATTCACCTTATGTTTTGAAACATAGGAATTATCACTAATTCCTAAAAATCGATACCCTAGTGATTGATAATGATCAATAATCACTGGTAATGCTTCGATTGTTACATATTTATTTCCAGTATCATGCAAAAGAATTGTAATATTTGTATCTGTAGAACTAGTTGATTGTTTAATTACTTGCTCAAGCGTAGGTGATGCTGTTGCATCACCGGAATCAACATCCCAATCATAATATTGATATCCATCTTCTACTACTGATTTCGTAAGTACAGTCATAATTCCTTCATTATAGTTTTTTGATATTACATTAGAACTCCCTCCTGGAAATCGTATATAGTGAGGAACTCTACCTATTAAAGATTCTACATATTTACCAATGGCATCCAAGTCATTATAAAAGGCATCTTGGGAACTATATATAGTTTGATATATATGACTATACGTATGCAGCCCAATGGTATGACCTTTACTATCTGCTTCTTTTATAAGGTTACCATAATTTTGATTCGCTGCTGTAACAAAGAATGTTGCCTTAGCATTATATCTATCCAAGATATCAAGAATCTCCTTTGTTTTTCCACTCGGACCATCGTCAAATGTTAAATATACAATTTTATCATTTGATTGATAATGTGTCCCTATTGTCTTTTCTTCAATTACATATACGTTTCGCTTGGCAACAGTTCTATTATTAGATCGATCTTTTGCAGTATAATTAACAATATAATGACCTATTTTGTTAATATTCAATGATGACGTATCAACCTCAATCGTCGGCCGTGGATCTTGATTATCTTGAATTAATAGATTCATAAACATATCAACCGAACTACCTTTTTCAATATACATAGTATCCATTCCTGAAATTTCAGGTGCTATCAAATCCTCTTCTAATACAGTTACAGTTACCTCTTTGTATACTTTATTATAAAAGCTATCTTCAACAACTACCGTAACTTGATAAATTCCTGTAACATCAAAAGTATATTGTTCCAAAAAGGTAACATTTGTTTTGCTATCATCATCAATACTCTCAATTACATCCAATGGTTCAATATTCATTCCAAGGTCAATAGTAATATTTTTTGTCACTACTTCTGGAACAAGGTTATCAATAACTTCAACATACAATGAATAATGTTCATTTTTATATGTATATATTATTTCGTATACCCCTGTCTTTGAAGTATCAATTTCGCTATAATAACTAACCTCATGGTGGCTAGTATCAGTTTTAACATTTGAAATCGGATCGTACTCTTGATGAATATATATTTGAGGACTATTATCATAAAAATATAATTGCGTTTTTTGAAACAACAAAAATACAGTAAATAGTATTAAAACAATAAAAATAAAAAATCCCATTATTTTTTTCTGTATCAAAATCATCACCTTCTACAATAACATATGACACAATTCATATTTTAGAATATAAAAAGATATGGAGACTTCTCTCCATATCTATATTATTCTTTTACTATTTTAAGCTCATCTTCACCAGTAATATATTTCATAACTGTAATAGCAGCTTCTTGTGGTCCTTTATGTTCAAACCCTTTGATTCCTAAACGTGTACGTAATTGTCCAACTTGAATATTTTGATCAAACATTTTCTTGAAATATTCAACTAAAATAGGTTCAGCTTGGTCTTCACGTTGTCCAGGTCCAAATGGATTAGCAAAATAACTTTCTACTAAGCCGTCTTCAGTAGTTGTTCCTTTAGCCATACGTGCTCCTGCTCTAAATACTTTTAAAGCATCATCAACATTATCAAAGAAAGTTAATGATTCTCCATCACTATCATAGTTATTTGCATATAAGAACATATCAACATTGTGTTTTTCAACAACATCACGATAGTTTGTAATTGGAATTACAATACGTGCATTTACTTTATCTGGGTTCATAAATACAGAACGGTCTAATTCTTTAAAACTATACCCTGCATCTAAATCATCTAAACGAACAAATGCACCAATCTCAGTACCTGATGTTTTTACAATTCCATTTTCATCAAATGATAATACACCCATGTCGTCATAAATTGTTAATAACTCACGGATATAAGCTTGTCCAAACACTTTGATTTGTTCTATTGTTTCTGATTTACCAGCACCACTATCACCCATTACTACAATATTTTTAACTTCTCCAGTGTGTAAAGTAAGTTTAACCATTGCACCATGAATCGGTAATTCTTTTTGGTTCATTTTACGAATATTGTGTAATGTTAAAACCATTTTTTTCATATATCCAAAGTAATCATAATCATCACTTGCAGATAATTTTGCAACAATCATATCATTAGCATCATCTTGATAGAATGCTTGATCACCTAAACCATCTTCATATCCATAAACATATAAGATATCTGGTTTACGATTACGATACTCTTCTTCATCAGCTAATTGGAATAAGTTACATAAAGTTACTCCTTGTGCCATAAATGATACATTGAAGTAGATAAATGCTAGTAAATCCCCAACTTTTGCTGGATAACAAAACCATTGTTCAGGATCAAATTTTAAATCCTCGATTGGATTTGATTTTGTTTCTGGGAACATTCCATCACGTTTATTACGTTTTGAATATGTAATAAATGGAGGATGTATAATAACTGTTTCTATAAATGGAATTGAATCTAATGCACGATACTCGTATGGTAAGAATGTACGTGTATTTGTAACACGTAATCCAGCATTAACCCCTGCTGCTACCTGACGATAAACGTTATGATGGTAACCTAATGCTGTTTCTTCAATCGAACGATATACTGATAAAACTAATGATTCAAATTTTTCCTGTGCATCAGCAAATTGTACATTTTGGTATCCACCACTTGCTTTTTCATTAAATACAACGCTGTATCTTTGTAAACGACGCCAGAATAAGTAAACTTCTTCTACTACTTTTATAAATTGTTCACGATTAGCAAAGTATCCTCTTAGTCCAGGATATGATGTAGTTACTTCTTCTACTGACATTACTAATAATAATTTAAAAATTAATCGTAAATCAGTTACGATTTCTTGTTCATCACTTTTTACCCCTACTAAATATGTGTGAATTGTATTTTCTTTTCGGAATGTTTCATTAACAAATCCTTTTAAAACTCTTGCAAATGATTCACTTTCAATCAGTTCACAACGTGATTGACAGTATTCTTCTGAGAAATTAAGGATTGCGTTTCCTCTAGTAATATTAAATTTGTATGCCATATGACCACCCTTTCTATTCAAAAAATTAATAACATTAAAATTATTAGTGATATTCTACCATAAAAGTTAGAATATGCAAACATTAAATTAATAAAATGTATACAATTATACGATTTGTTAATTTAGCAAAATTATTGTACCTTTTTGCATCTTTGTAAAGACGATCATTCGGTCTGGCGTCGCTACCTCATCAACTGGATAACACGTAATTAAGTTAACTGAATTATTTTCACGGCCTTTCCAAACTAAATCCTCCCAATCATCAACCCCTTCATTATAAATATCTCTATCAATTATTTCATAAACATATGTATCAACAGGTGTTTCAATGATAAACTTCTCACCTATACGAAGTGTTGGCAACAATGTAAACAGTTGATAATTATGAGCACCAATAGCAGTAATTCCTGTTTCTCCAACCATTGACCAATTTGTATCTTGAGATAGTGCTGTTACCTGCCAGTTCTTATTTTCTTCACTAGTCCCATAAACAATTGGTAATTCATATATATCCATACCTGGTATTGTTATTGTCCCAATAATATCGCCATCCTCATAACTAATTGGATCGGTTACAACTTCTTTAATAGTTGTGTCGTCCCAAACATCATCATACTTGTTGGTAATAACCTGACTATCTTGATATTGTTTTGTAAAAGTTGCATTTTTTACAAGTGTTAAATCATAGCTATAAAAATAGATGGTTGCAAATATAATGACTAAGGCAGTGATTTTGATTATTCGCGCTTTCAATTTTACACCTCCTGCTTACTCTTTATTATTTGTTTGAATTCTACTAGACCATTTTCTATAGATGACATATAGCTATATGACATTTTTTTATTACCTTGAATTTGATCTTCTAGCTCTAGATAATATCCACCAAGGGCTCTTATATCGTTTTCTTCATTTGCATTAAAACTAGCAGTTATTATTATCTCTTGATTTTCAATACAGTTCATTGTAATATCAGCACCTTCTCGATTTTTTAGTACAATAATATTTTGTGTTATTATCTGCATTATTTCTTTTTCAATAGATAAATGACTAATTATATTCGAAGGTGTCGTCACACAACCAATGTTATTTTTTGTACAAAGGCCTTCAATTTTCATAAATATATCATTCGTGTAATGAACAACTAAATCTGCCGAATACATCTTTAAAGCATTATTTGTAACTTCCAACCCATACCTATTAATTGAATCATAAATTTGAGCCATATTTTTATGGGCATCATAACGAATTTCGTTTTCTTTATCAATTACATTATAAAAATATACATATGCAATGTAAAAAATTACAAAACAAAATATGAAAACTACTAAATGATAGAAGCTAAACCAAACCAAATCTAAATTATAGTAATATGAAAAACTACTTACGGTTAATAGCGCTATTAAAGATATCTCTAAAGTACTAAGAACCGTTAGATATCGTGGATGTTGTACAAGTTTTTTCACCTTTTTTCTAGAACTAAATACATCGAAGATAACTAATATAACTGCAGCTAAAATATATGTATAAATATTAATCATTAAAATACTCTTAGAATCAGTTAACAAACCAAACATATTTTGTGAAGTTAATAGTGATACGATTGCTAGAACTAAACCATTACATACAATAACGTGGAAAACTACATTTGATGTGGCAAAAATTAATTGTTCGAAACTACTCTTAACCGAAATTGCTAGAATCAACAATAACATGATAAATCCAAGCAAATAAATTATTGATATTGGTATCTTAGCATATGATTGTAAGGGTATAACAAATGCTGAAAAAAAGAGCATTACAAATCCTAGATAATTAATCGATTTATTCCCTAGTAGTCGATTAACATAAATCATGGCAGCTATATTATATACACCTACAATGACCATCGCAATAATTAGTAGCGTAATTTCATTCATTTTAAATCCCTCCAGTTCAATGCTTCCTAACTGTAATATATAATAAATATTGTCTATTGTAAAACAAATACACTTCTTATTTACACAAAATAAAAAGACATAACAATGAAACTATGTCTTTCTAAAATAAATTTGATGTATCAATAATTACTTTACCAATTACACTTTCTTTAAAATCAATATACCCTATCGCCCTTGAATCAAGACTTGCATTTCGATTATCGCCCATTAAAAACACTTTTCCTTCAGGAACATTTACGATTAAATCTGTAGAAACCATATCTTCTTTAATATAATTTTCAATAACTAATTCTCCATTACGATACAGTTTACCATCCTTTATTTCAATCATATCTCCTGGCAGTCCTACTACTCTTTTGATAATATGTGTTGACTCACCTACTTCATCAATATAGTCAGCAACAACAATATCATCGTGCTCTGGCTGTCCTTGTTTATAAAAGAATTTTTCAATGATAACTATATCTCCATCTTGGTAGGTTGGTTCCATTGATATCCCACTAACACTAGATACTTGAAAAAATAACAATACAATATATGTACCTAATATTGTAAATAAGATAACTCGAACATACTCTAGTATTATTTTTTTACTACTTTGTTTTGTTTCTTCCATATTTATCACCTTTAACTAATTATAACATGGAATCAGTATCATTTAAATGTTTTCTTAGTTTAGCGATAATCTTCTTTTCTAACCTAGAAACTTGAACTTGTGATATTCCAAGCCTTTTTGCAATCTTTTCTTGATTATCTTCTTTATAGTAGCGCAAGTATAGTATGAGTTGTTCTTTTGGATCCAAACGACTTATTTCCATATCTAACGCAATCTTTTCAAACCACATTTTATCTTTTTTATCTTCTATACGGTCCTCCATTTCAATTGTTGATCCATCACTTTCATATATCGGTTCACTAAGTGACGTAGGATAATATGATGATTCAATTGCTTCTACGATATCTTGCACATCTACTTCTAAGTATTTTGCAAGCATTTCAACAGTAGGGTCTTTATCACTTTGTTTCATCAAGACTTCTTTTGCTTTGGTTATTTTAACATTAAGCTCTTTTAATGAACGACTCACCTTAATTGTACCATCATCACGAAAATGACGTTTGATTTCACCCATAATAATAGGAACTGCATAGGTCGAAAATTGTACTTTGTACTTGAAATCAAAGTTATTAATTGCCTTCATTAAGCCAATACAACCAATTTGGAATAAATCCTCTTTATCGTAAAAATTATTTTTGAAACGATGAACAATTGACCAAACTAATCCGACATTTTGTTCAACTATTATTGACTTAGCATCAAGGTCTCCATCCTGTACTCTTTTTAATAATTCTAAAGTAGTTTGCTTAGTCAATGTAAGTATCTTTCAAACGTTTTGTCATAATTAATTTTGTTCCTAAACCTATAGTTGAATGGATTTCTAGATGATCAGCTAATGTTTCAATAATGGTTAACCCCATTCCGGCATGTTCTAGTTCTTGTAATGACGTATATAGTGGTACTTTTGCCTGTTCAATATCTTGAATACCTTGCCCATAGTCTTGGACTGTAATTGTTATTTTACGTGGTTCTTCTATTTTCACTTTAATTACTACTTTACATTTTTGATCGTTTTTATATCCATGAACAATCGCATTTGAAACACTTTCACTAACCAATGTTTTAATTTCAACCATTTCATCAATTGTTGGATTCATCGATGCAATAAATGAAGCTACACTTGTTCTTGCAAATGGTTCATTTTCAATAATTGCATTAAAACTTATTTCCATTTCTTTTAACATTTCATTGTCTCCTTATATTCCATAATTTTAAAAATTCCAGTTAATTCAAAAAGTTTATATGATGTTTTTGAAAGACCTGTTATGATTATCTTTCTATCTTGCAAACGAAGATTATTGTACCTCCCTAAAACCAAACCAATACCTGAACTATCAATAAAAGTGGTATTATGAAAATCTAGTATTACATCACCACTTCTATTTATGATTTTACTATCAATCAATGCACGGTACTTAGGTGTTTCACTACTGATCAATTCTCCAAAAAACATAATCACGGTATGTTTGTTTTGTATATTTATTTCTACTTTATTTTCCATCTTATTGCTCCTTTTTGTGTATCATAACGTATTTTTTCAGGGCTTTATATAGATTCGACAAAACTAGAATAATAGCTACAAAAAAAGAGATTACTACAATAACCTCTTAATTGTTTTATATAATATCCAGAAAAATGTATCTTCCTTTACCTCTTGTTTACTATAGAGTGGATATGTCTTTATTGACTCATCATTAACAATTACTTCTAAAGTCGCGATTGTATCAATAGTTGTAAATGGTGGCACTTTTGTTTGATACGTAACCTTATGAACAATAGTATCTTGATTTGCCTTATTTTCAACAACATATATATCTTCCTTAGAAATAATATCGATATCTTCAATATCATTCGTATTTATTTTTAGAACATCTATCGTTTCCATAGCAGAAAAAAGCTTACGTTTTTCAAAGTTTGCATACGCATAGTCAAGCATTTCAATCATTTCTTGATTACGGGTTGTTGGATCACTTTCATTCATTACTACCGCAATTACTCGCATCCCATCCTTTTCAACCGTAGTGACCAAACAATAGCCGGCTTCACTAGTAAAGCCTGTTTTTAAACCATCAACACCTGGATACACATTTAATAACTTATTAGTATTAACAAGCCAAAATTTCTGATTACTATCTTCTCGGATATAACTATCGTACATTGATGTAATTTCTAGTAGTTTTTCACCACCAATTTTAATTAGATAACTTGCCATCAACGCAAGATCATACGCACTTGTATAATGATTTTCATCATGCAACCCTGTCGGATTTACAAAATGTGTATTTTGTAATTGTAATTCGCTTGCTTTTTGGTTCATCTTTTCAACAAATGCACTATTATTTCCAGAAATGTATTCACCAATTGCAACACTAGCATCATTTGCACTAGATATGGCTATTGACTTACATAAATCATATACACTGATTTGTTCTCCTGTTTCTAAGTAAACTTGGCTACCTCCCATACTTTGAGCAAACTGTGATACTGTAACTACATCTTCCCAAGCTATTTGTTGATTATTAATTGCTTCAAATAACAATATAAGAGTCATTATCTTTGTTGTTGATGCGGGATATAACTTTTCGTTTTCATTTTTACTAAATAATACTTGATTACTACTAGCTTCAATAATAATAGCACTACCTGCATTTTTAGCTAGACTCTCTTCTCCATAGACCGGTATTGGCCACAACATAAATAAACAAATTAATGCAACACATACTTTTTTCATCAACTCACCTCAAAAAAAGTATATGCAAAGACAATAAAAAAAGACTACATATTCACTATGTCGTCTTCAATAATAATTGTATTTGTATAGAATTGTTTTAAAACAGCTACCAAATCTCCATAATCCTTTGTTCCAGCACTTTCATTACTTGAATGCATTGCCCATTGAGCAAGTCCAATATCAACACTATTTAATGAAATATGACTATTTGCAATATTCCCAAGTGTTGAACCACCAAGTACATCACTATTATTATAGAAATCTTGACATGTAACTAAAGTATTAGCACATAGCTTTTTAAATACGGCTGATGACACTGCATCGCTTGTATATTTTTGCATTGCATTATGTTTAATAACAATACCACCATTAATTACTGGTGCACCACTTGGGCTATATAACTCCTTATAGTTTGGATGATAACCATGAGCATTATCTGCCGAAATCATAAATCCACTAGCTATCATTCTAGCAAACTGTTCGCTTGTTAAATTAAAAGCTTCTTTAATACGGTCTAGGACATCGTTTAAAAAACTTGAATCTGCACCTTGTTTTGTAGTGCTTCCAACTTCTTCATTATCAAAAAATAATCCCATATTTAATGCATTATCATTATTACTATTTACTATTCCTTCTACAATTGCATATGTACATTCTAAATTATCAATTCTTGGTGCTAAGATAAACTCTTTATCTTTACCCCAATATATTCCTTTTTCTTTGTTATATACGAATGCTTCAATAGAAAGAATATTACCATCAATATTTTCTTGTTCTTTAATATAAGACGCTAAATCAAAATCATCATCTAATCCAATAATCGGTAACATTTCTTTTTGAAAAGCTATCTTTTTTCCTTGGTTTACTTCACGATTCAAGTGAATTGAAGCATTTGGAACAACAAAAGATAAATCATCTAATTGAAATACTTTGGATTGTATTTTTTCACCTTCTACAACTACTCTACCGGCTAATGAAAGTGGACGATCAAACCATGATGAAAGAATTGACCCACCATATCTTTCTACATCTAAGCGAATATGTCCATTATCAATCATTGCTTTTGTGTTTTTCACCTTCATAGCTGGCGAATCTAAATGACTTGCAACCATTTGAATCGTTGTAAATGTTTGAGGGATAGTAAAAGCAAATAATGCTGAACCATTTCTTGTTACAAAATACTTATTCCCTTTTTCTAAATTCCATTTTTGATACTCTTTTAATTCTTTAAAACCATTGTCTAATAACTCTAATTTGATATTCTCCACAGCATGAAATGCTGTTGGTGAGACATCAATAAAATTTAATAATTTATTCATTTCCTTACTCCACTATATTTATTTTTTGTAAATGACGATATATTCCATCACTATCTGGATCTTCAAAGAAATCATCAGCAATCGCTTTTAACTTATCTGCTCCAGCAACTGATACTACACCAAGTTTTGCATCACGAATCATTTCAAAGTCATTCATACTATCGCCATAAGCTATCGTATCCTCAATTGTACCGCCAACATGTTCTAAAATACGATTCATACCATCACTTTTTGTACAATCTTTTAAGATGATTTCACCGTTAATATAATCATCTTCTGGCGTTGAAAACAATACGATGTTAAATTCTTTTGATAGATATTTTACACAATCATAAAATGCTAGTTTATCTTCACTTAAAAAGCATAATTTTGTAACATTTATCGTTTCAATATCAAACTTACTAATAGGTAAACGTACTTCTTCACGACTACGCTCTTCTAATAATCTTGCAAGTTCAAAGTTATCACCGCGATGTTTTTTTGTCATAGTTTTAATAAAGAAGTCCATAATTCCTGGTGATTGATATAATGCTTCTCTTGTTTCTAAGCTTAGCAACACTTTACTATTTGTAAAAAGCAATAAAACTTGGGCTAATAATCGTTTATCAATATAGTTTTCATGAATATATTGACCATCTACTTCAACAAATGCTCCTGCTGAAGAGATAACACCATCAAAACCAATTGACAAGATTTTCTTACTAATTGAAATCGGTGCTCTTCCAGTACAAACAAATACTTTATTACCATTTCTTCTAGCATCAATTAATGCTTGTTTATTTTTTTCTGTTATTTCTTTATTATGTCCAATTAACGTTCCATCAATATCAAAAAATAAATATTTCATTGTATTCTCCTATTCTACAATCGCTTCTATAAGGATTGGTTTTTCAATTTTATCTTGTTTTATTGTAAACACATCTCTAATTCTTGTAATAAATTCATTATCTAATTTTTCACGAGTATGTACACGACATAGTATATCATTTTTTGCCACTTTATTACCAACTTTATTTTCTAAAATAATCCCTACACTATGATCAATATCATCATCTTTTTTACTACGTCCACCACCTAGTTTCATACATATACTACCAATTGTATCTGCTGCTATATTTGAGATATAACCAGCTTGCATACTGAGTATATCTACAACGTATTTTGTTTCTGTAAACAACGATGGGTTATCTAGCAACTCAATATTTCCACCTTGCCATAAAACCATTTCTTTAAATTTATCAAAGGCACTCCCATCAATGATGGTTTGTTCGAGTTTTGATTTACCTTCTTGAATTGTGTTAACAATATTTGCTTGATATAACATTTGACTACCTGCAAGTAGGCATAATTCAATTACATCACTTGGACCACACCCTTGCAAACATTCAATTACTTCTTTTATTTCCAAGCTATTTCCAATTGCTTTTCCTAATGGTTGTTCCATGCTACTAATAATTGCACTTGTTGGCTTATTAAATGATTTTCCAATATCAATCATGGTATTTGCGAGTAAAATAGCACTTTCTTTATCTTTCATAAAAGCACCACTACCATATTTAACATCTAATAGAATTATATCACTTCCACAAGCTAATTTCTTTGACATAATTGAAGCAGCAATTAATTGAATATTATCTACAGTCGCACTAACATCACGTAATGCATATATTTTTTTATCTGCCGGAACTAAGTTTGCACTTTGACCAATAATTGCTATTCCAATTTCTTGAACTTGTTTGATAAAATCTTCTTTTGAAATTTCTATTTTAAACCCATCAATTGACTCTAGTTTATCTAATGTTCCTCCAGTATGACCAAGTCCTCTACCTGACATCTTAGCAACTTTTAATCCTGCTGCTACTACCATTGGCGCAAGTACTAAAGACACTTTATCTCCCACTCCACCTGTTGAATGCTTATCAGCTTTGATTCCTGAAATAGTTGATAAATCAATTATTTCACCACTTTCTATCATTGCCTTTGTAAAGTTTGTTGTTTCAGCTTTACCTAATCCATTAAAACAAATTGCCATAAGTAACGCTGTCATTTGATAATCAGGGATGCTTCCTTTAACATAACCATCTATAACATATTCAATTTCTTGGATAGATAATTCTTGATTACGTTTTTTCTTTTCAATAATATCAATCATCATTATTTTGCCCTCCATTACTGCCATTGTACTATAAAAGCAAATAAAAAATAAGAGAATAATCTCTTATTTACATAAACTTCATATTTACTTCAAAAATACTTTTACCATTTAAATAATCTTTCACAAACATACGTTTTTTTCCTTCCAATTGGAATTCCGTAATAATATATACCCCATCATTGCATTTAACCCCTATTGCATCTTTAAAAATTTTCACAATAGTACCATTATCTTGATGTTCATGATGGCTTTTAGCATTTGGACAATTATGGATATGTCCAGCCCATACTTTTACTGTTTTATGATTGTATGTTGTATAACTACCTGGCCATGGATTTAATCCACGAACCTGGTTTGCAACTTCCATCGTTGATTTAGAAAAATCTATCTTTTCATCTTCACGCTTAATAACTGATGCATATGTAACAAGTGTTTCATCTTGAACAATCGAAGGATTTGTACCATCTATTATTGAAGGCAATGTCTCAACTAATAAATCAGCTCCTAAAACAGATAATTTATCATAAAGAATTCCAGTTGTATACTCTGGGGCGATTTTAATTGTTTTTTGGCTAATAATATTTCCAGCATCCATTCTTTTAACCATGTACATAATTGTAACACCAGTTTCTTTTTCACCATTAATAATAGCATAGTGAACAGGTGCTCCCCCACGGTATTTAGGTAGCAATGATGCATGAACATTGATTGCTCCAATGCGTGCACTTTTTAGTACTGATTCTGGAATAATTTGCCCGTATGCTGCTGTAATAATAATATCAGCTTGCAAATCAATAATTTCTTGATTCTCTTCTTTAATATTATTTGGTTGAATAACCGGAATTTGATGCTTTAATGCAACTTTTTTTACTTCTGGCATTTTTAATTCTTTTTTTCTACCAACAAGTCGATCTGGTTGACTTACAACAGCGATAATATTGTAGTTATTTTCTATTAATTTTTTTAGGACAGCACTTGAAAATGAAGCTGTACCCATAAAGACTATTTTTGTTTCATTCATATTATTTACCTCACTCACTTTTCTATTATAACAATATACTAAGCAAATTAGAAATAAATAATATAATAGTTTCAATAATAACAACACAAACATTACTTATAAAAGATATAATTTTAGCAAAGACATTCTCACTTTGATCATCAAAGACAACAATCGGTTGCTCATATTGGGTTTCTATTTGGGGGGGATCAAAAGTATGATTAATACCATTTATTTCTATTTGATCATTAAAAAATGTCCATACAAAAAACAAAAACAATGATATTAACAATAAATCTATAAGTATATTTTTAATCATTAGTAAAAATAATCATCAATAACAACAGTTAATAAATCAACTGTATTTTGAACTTCTTCTTTTGTATTATATAACGCCCCAAATTCCACTAATACCATATTACTTGTAATTGATTGATTATAATGTGACTGTTTTGTCATCAAGCCTCTACTAATTCCTGGTACCTTATTATTTGCTAGGTCACTAAGTGTCTGTGACATAGCATTAACATTTTGATAATTACTACTACCTTGACCAACAACAAAAAGTAGTTTTGCATATGCCTTTCCTCCATGTGTGATAGTAGAGGCTTCTTTACTAATTGCATCACGGTGAAAATCAATAATTAGATCATATGATGCATTATTTACAGTTTGTTCAACATAAATTTTTGATACTGCATATGATTGATCATATGAAATATTATGCTCGCTCATATATCCATGAAAATCTGCTGTTTCAACACTACATCCATAACCCATTGATACAAGTTTTTCTTGTAAATATTTTGCGCCTTCAACAACATTATAGTCAACATATTCTTCCCCTTGATGAGTATTATAAATGTACACACTCTTATCTTTAGAGGATGCTGGGGTAACTACTGTAGATGAAGCTTCTTTAATAATTCCGGCTTCTATTACATATACTGTTTCTAGATTATTTCTTGGCATATACCAAAGTAAGGCAAAGACAATTATACACTTCATAAGCATTCCTAAATAATTCTTTTTCATTATTTCACCTCTTTTATACATTATCATTAATACTATGCAAAAAAAGGCACATTTAGTACCTTAAGTCATTAATACTTTTTGAGATTATCTTAGATATTATTTCACATTGTTCATCAATCTTTTTATCACTTAAAACAAAGTTTCTACCAATTGGTGTTAAAACTTCTTGAAATAATGCTTCTAATTCATGTTTTTCCAATGTTCCAATATGACCTAACATCATTTCTTTTTGTTGTTTTGTAAGACTTCCGCTATAACTAGTTCTTTTACCAATTTTTAAAATATTTTCCATGTTCAATTGATCGCCAAAATAATCAATTGTTGTCATCATCGCTTCTTGTACAATACTACTAGCATAAATGACCGTTGGAACACCAACTGCAATTACATCAATACCAAGACTGTTTTTTGTGATTTCCTTACGATGATTACCAATCCCACTTCCAGGAACAATACCAACATTATTAATTTGTATTACTCGACATAATTTATGATAATCTCTAGCACACAAAGCATCAATAGCAATAACTAAATCAATATTTTGGTTTTTAACAATTGCTTTAATAATATCACTTGATTCCATTCCAGTTTGTACCATAACACCTGGTGCTAATGCACTAATGTCATAGTAACCAGATTGCAAGCAATCTTCTATATCCATATAGTGGCTAACGCGAATATCACGAATTGTTCTAGGACCAATGGCATCACTAGTAAGATATTGATTCCCAAGACCTACTATAAGAATACGTGGGTAATTAAAAGGTTCAAGGAATTGTTTTAGTTCATCCTGTAAACTATTACTTATCGATTCTATATTTTGATAATCCTCAAATTGAATTTCTACATAGGTTCCAACCTTTTGACTAATACTTGGATGTTCTTTTAGAATTGTATAAGTTTCTATTTTGGTATTTTGAAAATGCTTTTCCGTTCTTTTGTAATGTGTATTTTCTACTAATTCTTCTATCGACTCATGGGCTAAATCGCTATGTAAGTCTGCTTTTTTCATATTATCACCTACTATATTATGGCTTATTTACTAAATTTATTACAAACTTTCATAAACTTAAAAAAAAAGTTTGCATTTGACCTTTGTTTTTTATATAATGTAAAGGCAAGAAACAAAAGTGAGGTGAAAAATCATGGCAAATATGAAACAACAAATTAAACGTTATAAAAATGACAATGCAAAAAGAGCAAAAAATGCTTCAATGAAATCTGCATTAAAAACAGCAATCAAGAAAGTTAAAGCTGCAGTAGAAGCTGGAAATAAAGAAGAAGCTATCGTAGCATACAACGCAGTTGCTAGCAAATTAGATGCTACTGTATCAAAAGGAATCTATCATAAAAACTATGCTAGTAGACAAAAATCAAGATTAGCTAAATCTGTAAACTCTATCTAATTGATAGAGTTTTTATTATGTCATAATTTCTATAAATTGTGTATAATATATATACAGACGATAGGAGAATATATATGGATAGAGATAAAATAGAAAAACAATATACATGGGACTTATCAACAATTTATAAAGATGAAGATGAGTTTCAAAAAGAATTTAATCTAACGAAAGAAATATTAATAACAGTAACTAATTATAAAGGCATTATTACTAACTCAATTGATCAATTTACTAACTTTTTAAAAGATAAAGAACAATTAGAAAGAAAATTAAATACTTTGTATTGCTTTTGTCATTTACACTGTGATGTAGAACCAAATAACCAAACATACCAAACAATGTTTGCTTCAGTTCAAGGATTAATTGAACAAGTTACCAGTGCGCTTTCATTTATTGATAGTGAGATATGCAGTCATAATGATATTGTCAAGGATTACTTAAAAGCTCCACACTTGCTTACATACAAGTATTCTATTGAATCTGTATTAAAAGCTAAAGCACATATGTTATCTCCTAGTGAGGAGGATTTACTTGCTAAAGTTGATAGCATTAGCCATACAAGTCATCAAGTATTTGATGCCATGCGTCTTGAATATGATGATGTACTCATTGATGGTAAAAAGGAGCCATTAAATAGTTCTACACTTGTTAAATACCTAAAACATAATGATCCCCTTGTCCGTAAAAATGCGTATACAAACTTCTTTAAAGAATATAAACGTTTTGAAAATGTATTTGCTACGACCCTTGCTGGCAATATGAAAAAAGATGCTTTTTATAGCGAAGTACGTAAATTTTCAAACCCACTAGAAGCAAGTGTTTTTGATGATGATGTTCCTAGCGATTTATTTTTTAAAGTTTTAAAGCATGCTAATGTTACATACCGTCCATTATTCCATGAATATAATAGCTTTAAAAAACAAGTTCTAAATTTAAAAGAGGCTTACAACTATGATTTATCTGTTCCTTTAGTATCAAAGGTAAATAAAAAATATACTATCGAAGAATCTTTTAACCTCATCAAAGAAACCTTAAAACCATTTGGTAAAGACTATATTGAGATTATTGATAAAGCCAAAACAGAAAGATGGATTGATTTCTATCCATCAAAAGGAAAACGTATTGGTGCTTATTCTAGTGGAACATATGATACTAACCCTTTTATTTTAATGAATTATATTGGAGATTATCAATCACTATCAACTTTGATGCACGAACTAGGACATAGTGTACACTCTTATTACTCACGTTTAAACCAAGACTACACAAATGCTAATTATCGTATATTTGTAGCCGAAGTAGCATCTACAGTTAATGAAACATTATTAATTAATCATATGATTAATAACGCTACTAGTGAACAAGAAAAAGCATATTATATATATGAACAATTAGAAAACTGTGTTGGATTATTATACCGCCAACCAATGTTTGCGCAGTTTGAATATAACTTGCATCAGATTGCAAGTGATAAAGGACCACTTTCTTCAAAAGTAATTACTGATATTTATACAAAACTAAATCAGGAATATTATGGTAAAGATATACTGTGTGATGAACATGTCGGATATTCTTGTTACTATGTACCACACTTCTATTATAATTTCTATGTATATAAATATACTGTGGGAATGACTGTTGCGCTTGCAATCTCTAAAAGAATTTTAGATGGTGATACAACTCAGGTAGAGAAGTATTTACAATTTTTAAAATCCGGAGGTAGCGCTTCTCCAATTGACCTACTAAAAAATGCTGGAGTAAATCCATTAGATGATGATATCTATCATGATGCATTTGCTTACTTCAAACAGTTATTAGCTACTGCTAAACAAGTGATGTAGCTAGAAAGGATATATTATGTTGCGTAATCAAACAAGAAAAATACAAGTTGGTAATATAGAAATTGGTGGTAATGATAAAGTCATTATTCAATCAATGACAAATACTAAAACAAAAAATATTGATGAAACTATCAAACAAATACAAAACTTACAAGCTGCAGGATGCATGATGGTGCGTCTTGCTTGCTTTGACATGGAAGATGCTAAAGCCATTAAACAAATAAAAGAGAAAATAAATATCCCTTTAATAGCTGATATTCATTTTGATTATAAATTAGCACTTCAAGCTATTGAATCTGGTATCGATAAAATTCGTATTAACCCTGGTAATATTGGTAACATTGAAAAGGTAAAAGCAGTTGTTGATGCTTGTAAACAAAAGAATATTCCTATTCGTATCGGTGTAAATGGTGGCTCTTTAGAAAAGGACATCTTACAAAAATATGGAAAAGTTACTGCAAAGGCAATGGTTGAAAGTGCAAAAAGACATGTTGATATCTTAGAATCTTTAGATTTCTATGATATTTGCTTATCACTTAAATCTTCAAATACAAAATTAACAATTGAGGCATATACCTTAGCTAGCAAAACATTTGATTATCCTCTTCATTTAGGAGTTACTGAAGCTGGTACTAGCCTAGGTGGGACGATAAAATCTAGTTTAGGAATTGGTACCCTATTATATAATGGTATTGGAAATACCATTAGAGTATCATTAAGTGACGATCCTGTCGAAGAAATTAAAGTAGCTAAAACACTACTTAAAGAACTAGATTTAATTGATAATGTTCCAACATTGATATCATGCCCAACTTGTGGAAGAATTCAATATGACCTAATCCCAATTGCTAGAGAGATGGAACAATTCCTAGCAACAATTAATGCTGATATTACAGTAGCTATTATGGGCTGTGCAGTAAATGGTCCCGGTGAAGCAAAACATGCAGATATTGCGATTGCTGGTGGCGTTGATGAAGGTTTGCTTATCAAAAAAGGTGAAATCATAAAAAAGGTTAAAGCTTGTGATATGGTATCAGAGTTAAAGCAAGAAATATTAAATATGGTAAAGTAAGAATCATACATCTGTATGATTTTTCTTTATAATCATATGAAATAGCTTGTCTATATATACAAATATTGTAATCAGGATATTTTATATATATATTAATAATTAATATGTTTGTCATACTATTAATAATTGAAATATGATACTATATTATTAATTGAAAAGGAGGTGGTGGTGATGGTCATAAAAGGAAATAATGTATGTTACTTTAGACTAGCATACACTGTGCTTCGTGCAAGATCTGTAGAGAAATAACAGATTGGCGATAGTGGGAAATCCACATTGTACGAAGCGATACACAAATCGCCTTTCCTGTTTTAGATAGGTCTTGCTAATGAAAATATAAATTTACAGGAGCAAAATTATGATTGAAATAGGAATAAATAAAGTATATAAAAATTACGGATATAAAAATGTATTAGAAAACTTTACCATAGATATTCTAACCGGACAAAGAATTGGAGTCGTTGGAAAAAACGGCAGTGGAAAAACGACATTATTTAAGATTATCAGCAAGAAAGAAAATATTGATAAAGGAACTCTAGCACTGCGTAAAGGAGCGACTATTGGTTATTTACAACAAATACCCGATGTAAAAGAGAACTATGAAACTGTTCAGTCCATATTAATGGATAAGTTCACAAACATATTTTTATTAGAGGAAAAGCTACATAATTTAGAACAAGAAATGGCTAAACCTATGCCACCTAATGAACTAGAAATCATCCTTCAAAAATACACAACCACACAAGATAAGTTTCTAGCATTAGATGGTTATTCAATAACACAACGATTTAACAAAGTTGTAAGTGGTTTCAATTTAGATTCAATATTGATGAGTAGGTACAATGTACTAAGTGGTGGACAGAAAACAATTGTTAATCTAGCATCAATAATTCTTGAACAACCAGATATTTTATTATTAGATGAACCAACGAATCACTTAGATATTAATACTCTTGAATGGTTTGAGAGTTTTTTGACTTCTTACAAGGGTACTGTTGTCATCATATCTCACGACCGATTCTTTTTAGATAAGGTTACTAATAAAACATTATTTTTAGATAAAGGTAAATGTTATCCGTTTCATGGTGGCTACTCTAGCGCATTACTAAAATATAATGAGATGTTAATGTTTGAATATGATAAATATCAAAATCAACAAAAAAAGATATCAAAAATGACTACTGCTGCCAAACAACTTCGTGATTGGGGTAATCGTAGCAGCAATGAGAAATTTCATAAGAGAGCCAAAAATATGGAAAGACGTATAGAAAAAATGAATAAATTAGATAATCCATTATCTAATCAAAAAGCAATTGAACTTTCCTTTACTAATGCAAAAACAAGCAAAAAAATTGTTGTTATTGAAAATCTTACGGTAGCATATGATACAAGTGTATTACTATCAAATGTAAGTACAACCATATATAAAGAAGATAAGGTTTGTTTGATGGGTGCTAATGGAAGTGGTAAAAGTTCATTGGTAAAAGAAATAATAAATGGGAACAGTCATATATCACTAGCAAATTCAACAAAAATTGGTTATATCCCTCAAGAAATTATATTTGAAAATAATAAGCTTTCGGTTGTCGAATATTTCTACCAAGAGTGTGATTGTAACTTACAAGAAGCAAGACGAATATTAGCTACTTTTCATTTTAAAGGAGAAAGCACAAACAAACGAATTGGTATGCTTTCGGGTGGAGAAAAAGTTTTATTAAAGCTTGCAATCCTAATACAAAACGAGATAAACCTTTTAATTCTTGATGAACCAACAAATCATATTGATATTGAAGTTCGAGAATTATTAGAACATGCATTAATTGACTATCAAGGAACATTATTATTTATTTGTCATGATCGTACATTTATTACTAAGATTGCTACTAAAATAATAGAAATAAAAGATTTTGATTTAGTTCACTTTGATGGAACTTACGATCAATACTGCAGCTATAAACGTGATAGAGATACTTAATGTATCTCTATTTTTATTTGTTATATAAATGAAATATTATTGACAATAGTCATTACATGTAGAATAATGTTAGCAATTGCTAACAAAGGAGGTTTTATTATGCTTGGCACTATTGAATTACTATTTTCATTATTTATTACTTGGTTTGCAGTATTTAGATTTAATAAGTATATAAAAGAAAACAAACTAAAAGTATATATCACTACTGCATGTATATCAGTAATTATTTTTATTTTAATGATATTATATAATTTGTATTATGTAATATTGCCTGAGGATTTCTATTCATCATGGTATTTATTTCCATTTCATATTATCGCTAATGGGTATTTAGGAGCTGCTATTTGGTCGTTTGTTATGATTGCTAGTGTATATCCTAAAAAGAATATTCGTAGTAAATTAATGTTTTTACGTACTGAATTGTCGATTATTGGATTTATTGTATCATTGCCTCAAGCCATTGAATATACTGGAGCTATTTTTGTTGTTTCATCTTCGATTACTCCTGCATTATATTTAGGTGTTTTTATGATGTTGTTTACATGTTTGTTCGTAATATTAGGTATAACATCTTTTGAAAGTGTAAAGAATAATATTGGAATTAAAAAATGGAGAAAAATTCATAAACTTGCTCATTTATTTTATTTCATATTATTTATTGAGCTTATTTTAATTTCTGTTGCTTTAGCTATGCATGCAGAAAATACTGTTGATACTATTTGTATATGGTCACGTACTATCATCTACACTTTTATATATTTATGTAATTTAATATTTAGAATAAAATGCAAGTCACTAAAATAAAAACTATTATATGGATGTGTTAAAATAATAACCGAGGTGATATTTTGAAAAAGAGAATTACAGTAGGTATAAAGATGATTATTGTTGCTATTGTTGCTATATTAATAGCAGATTATTTATCATTAGCGAATAGTTTTTCAGCAGCTATTGTAGCTATTCTATCTATTGGTTATACAAAGAAACAAACAATTCTAGATGCTCTACAAAGGGTTATTGCTTTTATCATCGCATTATTTATCGCATATATTAGTTTTATGATATGGGGCTATACAACATATGCTTATTTCATATTTTTAATACAGTATATATTGGTTTGTCAAATTTTTAATTGGCAATTATCAATAGCCATCAACTCTGTTTTGATTTCTCATTTTATTGGGTTTCAAGTAATGAATAGTAATACAATTTATAATGAAGTACTCCTGTTTTTAATTGGTCTTAGTTGTGGAATTATAGCTAATTTACACTTACGTAAAAAAGAAGCTATTAGCTTTCAGGTACATGGTAAAACTGACTCTAGAATACAGGAGTTACTTACATTAATAGCTATGGAATTATGCAATCAAAATGCGACATTTAATCATAAAAAGTGTTTTGATGATTTACAGATATATATTAATGATGCTAAAGTTGTTATGCATGAAAACTATATGAATCAATTTTTTTCAAAGAAAAATACTGATTTAGAGTATATTATTATGCGTGAAAAGCAGCTCCTTGTCCTAAAGAGTATGTATGATAAAGCAGTAACTATTGATAAACTGTACCCTAGTTCAAGCAAGGTTTCTAAATATTTAGAGGTTATGGCTAATACTTTTAATAAAGATAATGATACTCATATATTATCAATGCAGCTTACAAATATTTATGAAGAAATGCAAGAATTATCGCTCCCTAGTTCACGCAACGAATTTGAAGTTCGAGCAACTATACTATCTATTATCAAGGATATTGAAGAAATATTGATAATTAAAAAACAGTATATTAAAAATAGCAATCGTATTTGATTGCTACTTTTGTATTCTTTTTTTTATGTATGTAGCCATTTCTTTCATTAAATCAAATTGAAAGGTTTCAATAGTATCCTCTGAAGTATTTGATACAGCATTAACATCAATAATATAAAAGCCAGTATCATTTTCTATAATATCCATACTTCCCATTTCAATGTTTAACAAATTCATAGCTTTAATAGCAGCATTTTTAATAAGTTGATTACAATCAAAATATTGACTATATGTAGATCCTAAATTATATGCTGATAAACCACTTTCTGTAACACTGCGCTTTAATATTAGCTTACATTCATCATCAATTACTTCTATACGTGTTAAATATCCATATTTAGGTTTTATATATTCTTGAACAATAAATTCAATGTGTGGCATTGTAGAAATTTGATTTTCTAACTCTTCTTGATTGTTAATAATATATGTATAATTTGTTCTACCACCACAATTCGGTTTTATGATACACGGGTAGATAAAACTTTTCATGTCACACGGATAGTACACACCTTGTACATTTGGTACTGCAATATTATTTTCTTGTAATATTTTTGTAGATAACTGTTTATTTATTTCATAACTATGAGCTATACCAGGGTTTATCATCATAACCCCTTTTTCTTTTGCATATAAAATAACTTCTTCAATATTTTTTAAAGCAGCAAAGTGTTTACGAAATACAGAACTTGCAAAAACTCTATTTATAAGAACATCACACTGTTTGACAATATCAATATCAAAATCCTCTTGCATGTCGATTAATAATGTTTTTACCCCTTGTTCATTAAGTTTTTGTTCTAACGCATAACTTGACCATTCTTTTGACTCATACAATATTCCTACTAACATGCATTTCTCCTTGTTTGTATTAATGTTGGCTTCTTGATTCTTTTATTCCTGAAATTATAATTTCACGAGCTTTTCTTGCTTCTTCTTTTTCAAGAGGATCTAACCCTGCAAGGGGATATTCTAAATTCATCTCTGCATATTTTGCAACACCCATAACATGGTATGGTAATACATCCAATGCTTTTACATTTTTCAATGTACCAATGAACTTTCCAAGTTCAAATAAGTAATCATCGTTTTGGGTAATAGTTGGAACTACTACATGTCGCACCCATACTGGAATTTGTTTATCACTTAAATACTTTGCAAATTGTAAAATATTTGTATTTGGAACTCCTGTTAAAGAAATATGTCCTTCATTATTGATATGTTTCAAATCTAATAATACCAAATCAACACACTGCATTAATGTATCCATTTTTGTTGTATCATTTTGTATAAAGGTAATCCCCGAAGTATCAATACACGTATGGATATTTTGCTCCTTACATTTTCTAAATAATTCAGTAACAAATTCAGTTTGCATCAAGGGTTCACCTCCTGTTAGTGTGATTCCCCCATTTTTATAAAAATCTTTTTTCTTATTATATTGTTCAATAATTTCATCTACTGACATCACTTGACCGGTATTCATTTGCCAAGTATCAGGATTATGACAATACTGACAACGCAGTGGACACCCTTGTAAAAACACTACAAAGCGTAATCCGGGTCCATCTACAGTACCACAACTTTCAATTGAATGAATATATCCTTTCATTGTGACCTCCTTCTATATATTATTTGTTTCATCATACTTTTGTAATGATTGAATGATTGCCTCTCTATCAGTTATCATCGATGCAAAGCCATCAGCTCTCTTTTGAACTGTTTCATTGCCTTTAGCCGCAACTAAAACAACTGTTTTCTCCGTACTATCTAATACAGCTTTTTCAATTGCATCTTGACGATTATATATAATTTCATAAATCCCACCAGCAACATCTACATATCTAGCAATTTCATTGCAAATATCTACAATTGGCTCTTTTGCTGGATCATCTTCTGTTATATATGTAATATCTGCATATCTTCCAGCCATAGTTCCTAAATCCTGACGACGATTTAATGCTTTAAAACCAGGACATCCAAACACAATAACAATACGATAATCTGGAAATTCTTTACGAGTTGATTGAAATAATTTTTCAAAACTCAACTTATTATGTGCATAGTCAACAATTCCTATCATCGATGCATCTTTATTTTGATAAATTTCCATACGTCCATTTACTCTTGCTTTTTCAAGTCCAGCTTGCATACATTCTACTGGAATATTACAAGCTAAACATATTGAAATTGCCGCTAAAGCATTATCAACATTAAACAATCCTGGTATTGTTAAGCGAAACGGTAAATTAAAGGAATCTGTTTTTACCATAAACACGGTATCATTACCATCTTTTTGAATATTATATCCTTGTACATCAGCATTTTTATCTTCAACACCAAAAGTAATTACTTTTTTTGCATGAGCAGTAGCACTACTGTATACTCTATCATAAAATTCACATAAAGTATTAACACATGCAACTTTACTTTGTTTAAATATTTCTAACTTTGAAGAAAAATAATCCTCGAAATCAACATGTTCATTATCACTAATATGATCTTCACCAATATTCAAAAATGCTGCTACTTCAAAGTCAACATCTAACACTCGATCATACTTTAAGGCTTGACTACTTACCTCCATTTCTACAAATTCAACACCATTATTATATGCTTTAGAAAAATAGTTATGTAAATCTATTGGTTCAGGTGTTGTGATATGTGATTCTTGCTCTTCCTTACCATCAAAAGATGCTATTGAGGACAAAATACCACTAGCTACTTTACCATTTTGTTTGAGATATTCATCTATCATATAACGAACAAAAAAAGCCGTTGTTGACTTTCCTTTTGTACCTGTAATACCAATTAATGATAAGTTATTCCATACTTTATCATGATACAACTCACTGCAATACACCATTGCTTTGCGTATATCATTTACAAGGATATAGTCACAATTTACATCATATTTTTGATTGCTAATATATATAGTCACACCACTAGCAATAGCATCTTCTAAGTACTCTTTTTTAAACGATGCCCCTTTACATATAAATAATGTATTTTTCTTAATATCTTTGGAATTACAAGATACATATTCTATATCTTTATGGCTACAAGATGATTCAATAAGTAACCCTTTTGCTCCTAATAATTGTTTATATTGTTCAATTGATTTTTTCATACTAAACCAACCTTTCTTTACTATTTCAACGTATATTATACACCAAATAAGAAGCTGGTAAAAGAAATATTGCCGTAATAAACAAGCTAATGCTTGTCTATTACAGATTGTAGTTTAGATATTATGATTTCTTTATAGTATATAAGCAATAATAGTATTGAGATAATCATTGTGACTAATACATTTATATATCCATATTGTACTTTATATATACTATTTACAATATATTGTGTAAGTATTATAAAAATACAATATAGTAATGAAATTTTTAATGGCATTTGATTGTTCTTTTTATATTGAAAATATAAATACATCCCATAAAGTATAAACAGAAAAAGAGATAGATAAGTTACATATACATTGTTGTATGAAACCATAGCTTCTACTTTTAGATCGTGTGTAGTATCTATAAGCAATAGTGCTGGTTCGCTTTGTTTTTGATAATTATAAATCATTTTAGTAGTTAGTAATATTGTATTTAACATATTTTCGCCTCCTTTTTCTATATATAGACATTAGATAGCTAATTTATGACAAAAAGAAAACTCTATAAGATTTCTCCTATAGAGCTTATATTATTACATTGATTTATGGAATGTTCTTGAAATTACGTCATCTTGTTGTTCTTTCGTTAATTTAACAAAGTTAACTGCATACCCAGATACACGAACAGTAAGTTGAGGATAATTTTCAGGATGTTGTTGAGCATCTAATAATGTTTCTTTTGTAAAAACATTAACATTTAAGTGATGTCCACCTTGTTCTACATAACCATCTAACATTGCTACTAAATTGTCTTCTTGTTGTCTATTACTCATACTTTTTCTCCTTCTTGATTACTTATCAAAATTCATATTAGGAATGCGACAAGCACTATTTGGACTGTCGCAATCCATTCCTCTTTGAATTGTTGTTTTTTCAATCTCAATTGTACTTGGGTCATCACACTTAACATTTACATGTTTTGATCCTTGTACCATTTGTTGATCTAATAATTTAACTAAAGCATCAATATCTTTATCTTCAGCCATATATATCACCTTACTTGTCTAAGTCTAATTCTACTTCTAAATCTCCAGCAAATACTTGGTCATCTTTACCTAGTGCTCCAGGAATAATTGAGAATGTATTTGAAATACCATCTTGAGCATCTCCAAATGGTAATTTTGCAACTGATGCAAGTGAAGACACTGCCCCATTTGTATCTCTACCATGTAATGGGTTTGCACCTGGTGCAAATGGTTCTCCAGCTTTACGTCCATCAGGAGTATTACCTGTTGCTTTACCATAAACTACATTTGATGTGATTGTTAAAATTGACATTGTTGGAAGTCCATTACGGTATGCATGATGAGAACGAATTTTATTCATGAATGTTGTAACTAACCAGTTAGCAATATCATCTACACGATCATCATCATTACCAAATTTAGGGAAATCTCCTTCGATTTCGAAATCGCTATAAATTCCTCTGTCATCTTTAATAGCTTTTACTTTTGCATATTTGATTGCTGAAAGTGAATCTGCAACAACTGAAAGTCCTGCAATACCTGTAGCAAAGAAACGAGTTACTTCTCTATCATGTAAAGCCATTTGAATTTTTTCATATGAATATTTATCATGCATATAATGGATTACGTTTAAAGCATTAACATATACTTTAGCTAACCATTCCATCATATCTTCAAACTTTTGTACTACATCATCATAATCTAAATATTCACTGTCAACAGCTCTAAATCTTGGACCTACTTGTTTACCAGATTTTTCATCTACACCACCATTGATAGCGTATAATAAACATTTTGCTAAGTTAGCACGAGCCCCAAAGAATTGCATTTCTTTACCAACACGCATTGAAGATACACAACATGCAATTGCATAATCATCTCCGTGTGTTACACGCATTAAGTCATCATTTTCATATTGAATTGATGAAGTTTGAATTGACATTTTTGCACAATATCTTTTGAATTCAGCTGGTAATTTTGTTGACCATAATACTGTCATATTTGGCTCAGGAGCTGTTCCTAGGTTTGTTAATGTGTGTAAATATCTAAATGATGATTTTGTTACTAAGTGACGTCCATCAATACCAACCCCACCGATTGATTCTGTAACCCAAGTTGGATCTCCAGAGAATAACGCATCATATTCAGGTGTACGAGCGAATTTTACTAAACGTAACTTCATAATGAAATGATCTACCATTTCTTGAATTTGTTCTTCTGTATAAACACCATTTTCAATATCTCTTGTTGCATAAATGTCGATAAATGTAGAAGTTCTACCTAAAGACATCGCTGCACCATTTTGTTCTTTTACAGCTGCTAAGTATCCAAAATACATCCATTGGATAGCTTCTTTTGTATCAGTTGCTGGCATTGAAATGTCGCAACCATAGATTTTTGCCATTTGTTTTAATTCAGCTAATGCTCTAATTTGTTCAGATAATTCTTCGCGGTTACGAATGTTTTCTGAAGTCATACGAGTTTGTGATGTATCTAATTGATATTTTTTATCTTCAATTAAACGATCAACACCGTATAATGCTACTCTACGGTAGTCACCAATGATACGTCCACGTCCATATGCATCAGGTAAACCTGTGATGATGTGTGATGAACGACATGCTCTCATATCAGCAGTATATGCATCAAATACACCTTGGTTATGTGTTTTTCTATATTTTGTAAATATATCTACGATTTCTGGATCAACTTCATACCCATTATCTGAGCATGCTTTTTCAGCCATACGGATACCACCGTTAGGTTGAAGTGATCTTTTAAATGGTTTATCAGTTTGGAAACCAACAATTACTTCTAAATCTTTGTTTAAATAACCAGCATCGTGTGATATTAAACTAGACACAATTTTTGTATCCATATCTAATACACCACCAGCTTCTCTTTCTTGTTTTGTTAAGTCCATAACTTGATCCCACAGTGTAAGTGTTGCTTTTGTAGGTCCAGCTAAAAACTCATCATTCCCATCATATGGAGTGTAGTTTTTTTGGATAAAATCACGTAAATCTACTTCTTTTAACCAATTCCCTTTTTGAAATCCGCTCCAAGCTTTGTCAAAATTCATATTCTCAAAACCTCCTGTATTCTTAAAATTCCAACTCATTATAGCACTAACTAACTATTTAGACAATGAAATGATTGCATAATTTGTGGTTTTTTCAACCTACTTCATGCACCTACAATATAGCAACTACATAAAACAATATCTAGTAATATGCACTAATAAAACAAAGTATTTATTAACCGTAATAAAAATTTATAAATATGCTAAAATTTTTGTCATAATAGCGCTTACACAATTTTATTATGGTTTTATTAAAGTTATTTACTCTATATTTTTTTCTTAATCTTATAATTTTTTATATATTTAATATTCTTCAATTTTTTTGTAGCTTTTTTTAAAAATTTAATATATATTATATAAAGAAGTTTAGAAAGAGTTTTATGGAAGGTGGAATTATTATGATAAATACTCCTGAAAGCTTTAATAATAAAAAGCAAAAAATTTTAAAAATCATCGACAATACAGTAAAAAATCACAATATTGTATTTGATGGAAAACCATTAGAAAATTTGGCAGTTCACTTGTCAATTGCATTAATTCGTATTCAGTCAAAAAATTATATTGACCTTAGTAAGCGTGAAGTTCTAGACCTAATTGATGCTAATTGTTTTGAAGCTGCAAAATCTATTTGTGAACAAATATCTAGTGAGTTTGATGTGGAAATACCAGAAAATGAAGCTTCAGCATGTGCATTATATATATCGCAAGCAGACCCTTTTGCTGAAGAATTATTTAGTAGTTGTGATTTATTAGATAAAGAAGTTTATGATTTAGTCACAAGTACATTTGAAACAATAGAAAAGGTGCATGGTCGTAAATTCAGTATTCACGACAAAATATTTACTGCAATTGGTTTACACATGCAAACTACTGTTGATAGAATATGTAATGGTCAACAGTTAGACAATCCTTTAAAACAGCAAATAATGAATCGTCATCCACAAGAATTTTCATATAGTAAAGTCTTAGGTGATGAGTTCTATAAAATGTATCAAAAGCAAATGAGTGATGATGAACTTGCGTTTATTGCATTACACTTTGTTGTTGCTTGTATGAAAGAAAAGGCATAAGTACGCTAAAAGAGAATGAACTAAAAGGTTTATTCTCTTTTTTTGTTATTGCCATATGATTTGATTATGAAATAGATTCCTGTAATAATAAGAGTAGAAAGATACTTCATTAGGGGGGGATATTTTATGTATCTACTAATCGCTTTATTTATGTTACTAGGCGCTATTTTTACTTTTGTAAACTATCTTCATCTAATAAAGAAAAATCACCACTTTGTTTTGTCAATGTTCCTTACTCTTGGATGTATAATTCTAAGCTTCGTCTTTGAATTGCTTTCCATTAATAGTTGGGTAACAACGAATGATTGGAGTGCTTTATTAGATACAACTGCAATAGCATCAACTATTCTTTATAGTTATAGTGCTATAATAATTATTATAAATGCTATTATCTTAAAAATGTATATTCATAAAATACGATATTAGTT
>CAYJEM010000016.1:0-33340 GCA_964369175.1 uncultured Erysipelotrichales bacterium
CTTAAAATGTTACGCATACCGGGGCTGGTATTTCTAAGGTAATACCAGTAGCTTTTAGCTCTTCTAAATCTTTGTTGAAAGTAAATAATTCAATGTTATCGCTCTCTTGGTTAGCAACAATTAGATGTTGGTCATCAATGATTTCAAAATCTCTTGGACATTTATTTGTCTTAACAAATTGTAATAAAGCAATTTTACCATTTTCAATGTTAACACGATAAACGGCAATACTATCATGTCCACGATTAGATATAAATATATGATTTCCTGATGGCGATAGCTTAATTGCAGATGCACTTGAAAAATCATCATAATCATGAGGCAAGCAAGGGATAACTTGAATTAATGAAAAGCGCTTATTGATGTATTTAAATACCATAATAGAATTTGCGATTTCATTGACTAAGTATGCAAAACGACCACAATTAGAAAATATCATATGGCGTGGACCAGATCCTGGAACTAAATCGATATTACCTTCAGGTGCTGCCTCTAAAATACCATGAACATATGTGTATAGACAAATTTTATCAGCTCCTAAATCAACAGCGTATACAAACTCTTGATCTGGTGTTACTCCTACACAATGAACATGTGGTCCAGTTTGGCGCTTTAGTAAATCTGGTCCTAGTCCACGGTGATGAACTGCTCCAATTTTATAGACAACTTGATTATTTTCTAATTGATAACTTGCAGTTGCTCCAACATGGTAGTTAGCAGCAAATAAATATCGATTGTTCTCACTAACAGATAGGTGAGTATATGAACGCCCACTTGAACAATATGTGGTAACAGGAATTAATTCATCTTCGTATATAGAAAAAGAACCAATGCCTCCTCCTTCATTATTTCTCTTTGAATTTTTATAAGCAACATATAAGGTGTTGTTTTTGGTAATCATGTAAGAGGGATAATCAGGCGTAACTATTTGTTGCAATAATTTCAATGATTTTGATTCTTTGCAAAAATTTACGATATAAATCCCTTTACTATCATGCTTGGCATAACTTGAAACATATAATATTGGCATAATTATTCTCTCCTTTTTTTTATTGTACCATAAATTGAAAGCGTTTAGAAAACGAAATTTTTAAAGGTTTGTGTAAAAATGTATATATTTGTTTTAAATATTAAACAAATATATACAATTATTTGATATTTATACAAAAATATGCTAGTGTAAATACGTATTTTTAATAAAGGGGAAAATTATGTTAGAAAAAATTTTTAAGCTTAAAAAGCACAATACTTCAGTAAGAACTGAAGTAATTGCAGGGTTTACTACATTCCTTGCAATGGCGTATATCTTAGCAGTTAACCCAGCAATCTTAGGTGAAGCAGGAATGAATGTACAATCGGTATTCCTAGCTACAGCAATTTCTGCAGGGGTAGCATCGATTATCATGGGAGTACTGGCAAACTATCCAGTTGCTTTAGCACCTGGAATGGGAGTAAATGCATTATTTACATACACAGTAGTATTCCAAATGGGGCAAACTTGGCAAACTGCATTAGCAGCTGTATTTGTTTCTGGGATTTTATTCCTATTGATTTCAGTTACTGGAATTAGAAAATTAGTTATTAATGCTATTCCAGGACAATTAAAACTAGCAATTGGTGCTGGTATTGGATTCTTCATCGCATTTATCGGATTAAAAAATAGTGGAATCATCGTTTCAGACGTTGCAACAGGTGTTGCTTTAGGAGATGTAACATCACCTGCAGTATTACTTGCAATTGTTGGTATCTTAATTACATTAGTATTATTAGTTAAAAAAGTAAAAGCAGCAGTGTTTATCGGATTAGTTGCGACAGCATTAATTGGATTAGGGCTTGGGTTTATGAATATTGAAGGTATGCCAATGCTTCCTCAATCATTTGACGTAAACTTTGAAATGGAAACACTAGGAGCATTTGCAGATGGATTTAGTGCATTATTTGCAAATCCAGCAAATATGTTTGTAATTATCTTCTCATTTTTATTCGTTGACTTCTTTGATACTGCTGGTACATTAGTTGCTGTAGCAAACCGCGCAAATTTAGTTAATGAAAAAGGTGAATTAGAGAACATTGAAAGAGCATTACTTGCCGATTCAGTTGGTACTGTATTTGGAGCAGTTTTAGGAACATCAACAGTTACATCATTTGTTGAAAGTACAAGTGGAGTAGAAGTAGGTGGTAGAACTGGGTTAACTTCAGTTACTACTGGTGTATTATTTATTTTATCAGTATTCTTATCACCAATTATCTTAAGTTTAGTTACTAATTCTGTAACAGCTCCGGCATTAGTTACAGTAGGTATCTTGATGGCACAACAGTTAAAAGGAATTGATTGGGATGATATTGTTATTGCAGCAAGTGCATTTATGACAATTATTGTTATGATCTTAAGTTATTCAATTGCAGATGGTATTGCATTTGGATTTATTACTTTTGGTATTACAAGTGTTGCTGCTGGTAAAGCAAATAAAGTTAGTCCAATTGTATGGGGATTAATTGCAATCTTTATATTCTATTTTGGATTTATTGGATAAATTCTAGTTGTTACCGATTGGTAGCAACTTTTTTTGTTTTCTTTACCTATATCATTATTTATTATATAATTAGTAAATAGACATAAGGAGGGGCAATATGAATACAAAAGACTTATTATTTTTATTAGAAAAAGATGCACATATTTCAAGAACTGATCTAGCAATGGCATTACAGGATAGTGTTGAAAATGTTACCTCAACAATCACTGAATTGGAAAACATCGGGGTAATTCGTGGGTATCACACATTAATAAATTGGGATAAAACAAGTGAAGCAAAAGTACAAGCACTTATCCAAGTAACATGTATACCAGAAAGAGATTTTGGATATGACCGTATTGCTAAGCGTATATATCGTTTTGATGAAGTTGATTCAATGTTTTTATTAAGTGGTACTGGGGCTGAGTTTGTTGTAATAGTAGAGGGTAAAACAATGCAAGAGGTTGCAAATTTTGTTGCTAGTAAGGTAGCAATTATTGAA
The DNA here is from genome assembly GCA_964369175.1 of uncultured Erysipelotrichales bacterium. Lineage (GTDB taxonomy): Bacteria > Bacillota_I > Bacilli_A > Erysipelotrichales > Coprobacillaceae > Tannockella. Next base: position 3,016 of record CAYJEM010000016.1, read on the forward strand.
GGCGTGACTGGAACGGCAACATTATTTATCATGAAAGAGTATAAAAGAGACGGAATTATTCTTGAGGAAGAAAAAGATAAAAGTGATGAAAGGCAATTGGTGTTACCATAATGGATATTGAAAAATTACTTAGTGATAATGTAAAAGCAATTCCACCAAGTGGTATTCGTAAGTTCTTTGACCTTGCAACCACAATGGAAGGCGTAATCTCACTAGGAGTCGGAGAACCAGATTTTGATACTCCATGGAAAATACGTGAAGCAGCAATATACTCTATCGAAAAAGGAAAAACATACTATACCGCAAACCAAGGTTTAGAAGAATTACGTATAGAAATAACGAATTATCAAAAAAGACGATATAACCTAGATTACGATCCAAATAAGAACGTTATTGTAACAGTGGGAGGATCAGAAGCAATCGATATTGCATTTCGTGCATTAATAAATCCTGGTGATGAAGTCATTTTATTACAACCAAGCTACGTAGCATATACTCCTGGAGTAACGCTTGCTGGTGGTAAGGTAGTAAATATTGAATTAAAAGAAGAGAATCAATTCAAGCTAACACCTGAACTATTGAAAGGTGCTATTAGTGATAAAACAAAAGCAATATTATTAAACTTTCCAAGTAATCCTACGGGTGGGTTTATGACAAAAGAAGATTATGAGGCACTAGTTCCAATATTTAAAGAAAGTGGAATTATGATTTTATCGGATGAAATTTACGCTGAAATTAGTTATGAAGAAGAATTTTGTTCAATTGCTAGTTTTGCCGAGATTAAAGATCAAGTAATTATCATTAATGGATTTTCAAAAGCATATGCGATGACTGGTTGGCGTTTAGGCTATACACTAGCTCACGAAACAATTACAAAGGCCATGAATAAGATTCATCAATATGTCATTATGAGTGCTCCAACTGGCGCACAGTATGGTGCAATTGAAGCTTTAAAGAATTGTGATAACGAGGTTTCTAAAATGCGTGACCAATACCGCTTACGTAGAAACTATTTGGTTAAAGCGTTGAATGATATGGGATTAAAAACATTTACACCTCATGGAGCATTCTATGCATTTCCGTGTATTCGTTCTACTGGCTTAACTTCTGAACAATTTTGTGAACAACTATTAAAGGATCAACTTGTTGCCTGTGTTCCAGGGACTGCATTTGGTAAGGCTGGCGAAGGATTCGTGCGTATTTCATATGCATATTCAATAGATGAGATTAAAGAAGCATTAGGACGTATTAAATTATTTTTAGAGAAGATACAATAAGATGGATATTCCATCTTTTTCTTTATTAAAATATTTAAACTGTAAAAAAAAGGTGTTAAAATAGAAGTGAATAAGAATATAAAAAATATACTTTGGTATACTTTAAATGAAAGTGAGGGATAAATATGAAAAAGAGTTATTTCCAAAGTATAAATAAAGAAGTAGTTGATGTAAAAAAATATGTGTTAGCGTTATCTAAAGATACAGTAATTGAAAAGGATGTATCTAATCTAGTCCTATATAGTCTAGATACAAGTATGATAAAAAGAAAAATTCATAAAAATAAGTTTGTAGAAACAACTTTATTCTTATTAATCAAATCAAACATTGAAACTGCTTCAACAATTGAGCAGTTAGAGGAGCAGTTAATTTATATGAATCTGCTTTTAGAAGAAACAAATACAATTCGTAAATATAAAGATAACTTACAAAAACATATTGTAGAAAATAGTGATTTTGATACTTCGATATATTGTTTAATTAGACATTTAGTCCCTTTTAAAGAAAAGAAAGTAAAAAATATTATTAAATATTTATACAGTATACAAGGTAGTACAAAAGTAAAATATCATCAAGAATCATTAAAAATATACTGTATAGAACATTGTTATAAAGAGGCGATGCTTCATAGCCAATATGTAGATACTGTAGAAAATCAACTGTATATTAGACAACTAGAACTATATAATCCAATTCTCTATTATTTTATAAGCAAAAAGAGAAAAGCGAATACAGTTCTAGCGTTGCAAAGTTAGAGGAGGAAATATGGACAATCGTAGCTATGCTGTTTTATCTTTAATTAAAGAAAGTATTGAGCCAATTAGCGCTCAATCACTTCAGGAAAAGTTACTTGAAAAAAAGATAAAAGTAAATATTAAAACTGTATATGAAATTATTAGAAGAATTAACGAATTTTATTTTCCAATATTAAAAACAAAATATATTGGTGTCCGTCGTAAAAAAGGATATTTTATTGCTTATAACTATTTTGAAGATGGACAAATACAATATTTATTAGATAGCGTTAAATCAAATCCTAACCTATCAAAGCAAGAAACGGATAACTTAGAGAGTCGTATATTATCATTAAGTAGTAAATCACAGATGGAAAGAATAAGTGGAACAAACCCTGTAAATAAACAAAGTATCTCTTTATTACTGAATCTTACTACACTAATGAGTGCAATTAATAATCAGCAGAATATTTATTTTGAATATGTTGATTATAAAGTAGAAAAGAACAAGTTTGTACAAATTGCTAGTGAAAATGGTAACTTAAAGCAGGCAAATCAAAATTATTATGTTGTATCACCTTATGAAATAATTCTACAAGGTAAATATTACTATTTACTTGGATACTTTGATAATCGTAAAGATCAACTAAGTATTTACCGTATTGACCGTATGCGTCTAATTCGTCATCATAAAAGTCCATTTGTAGAAATTCGTGAGCAGTATGATATGAAACAAGTTGTAAAACAATCTGTAAATATGTTTTTTACTAATGAAAAAATAGATTTGAAATTACGTTTTACTAAAAGAGTAATGAGAGAGGTAATAAATCAATTTGGTGATGAGCATCATGTAACTAAAGAAATTAATGATACATACTGTATAGCAGTAAAGGATATTACCAATTCTGATGGATTAGTAGGGTGGATATTTATGCTTCAAGATCAAGTTGAGGTAATAGAACCGTTAATGTTAAGAGAAAAAGTTCAAAGATTAGTGAAAAATATGTATAAAGTGTATAAATAAGCATGATTTTATGTCGAAATGTTAATAATAATGTTGAATCTTATAAAACTTTACATAATCTTAACATAGACTATACAAAACTTTGCTTTTTGTATCCTTTAAAACTGTTAATATAGTGTATGTAAACAAAAGTCAAATTTGGAGGGTAAAATCAAATGAAAAAATTAAGTAAAATTTTATTAGCATTATTTTTAGTAGTTGGATTAGCGGCTTGTGGAAGCAATGATTCAGCTGAAGGTGGAGAAGCAACAACTAGTGAAGTAAGTGGGAAGATCACATTAAATGGATCAACTTCAATGAAAGAGTTAATGGATGCATTTAGTGAAACAATTACAGAAGTTCACCCAGACTTAGAATTAGTAACTGAATATACTGGTTCAAGTTCAGGAATCAAAGCGGCTACTGAAGGTACTGCACAAATCGGAAATTCTTCTAGAGCATTAAAAGATGAAGAAAAAGAAGTTTTAACTGAAAATATTATTTGTATGGATGGTATTGCTGTGATTGTTGCAAAAGATTCAACAGTAACAGGGTTAACTTTAGAAGAAGTTGCAAAAATCTACAAAGGTGAAATCACAAACTGGAGTGAAGTTGGTGGAGCTGATCAAGCAATTGTAGTAATCGGACGTGACTCTGCATCAGGTACAAGAGGTGCTTTCGAAGAAATCGTAGGTGTTGAAGATGAGGCAAAATATGCACAAGAAATCGAATCTACAGGTGCTGTAGTTGGTAAAGTTGAAAGTACACCTGGAGCAATCGGTTACGTATCAGCTAATGTAGTAGCGCAAAATGAAGGTGTAAAAGCTTTATCTATTGATGGGGCTGAAGCAACTGTAGAAGCAATCGGGGATGGAAGTTATCCAATTGCAAGACCATTTGTAATGGCTACTAAAGGTGCAATCAGTGAGCAATCAGCTGAGGTTCAAGCATTATTTGAATATATTAAAAGTGATGCTGGTGTAGAAGTGATTGAAAACTTAGGATTAGTTCCTACAAAATAATTAGGAGTAAATAAAATGAAAAAAGATACGTTATCTATTATTGGTAATAAGAAAACGAAGTCTTTGGTAGAAAAAACAGCCGCAATAATATTTGCCGGCTGTTCTATTGTTTCTGTCTTAGCAGTTGTTTTTATTACAGGTTACATGATTATAGCTGGTGCGCCAGCATTATTAGAAGTAGGGTTTATTGAAATTCTATTTGGTACAGTTTTTACACCAACTGCACCTGATCCACAATATGGAATTTTATATATTATTTTAACATCAATTATCGGTGTGTTTTTTGCGATACTTATTGCAGTACCAATTGGTGTACTTACAGCAATTAATTTAGCAGAAATTGCTAGTCCAAAAATTCGTACTTTTGTTAAAGGTGCAATCGAATTATTAGCGGGGATTCCATCAATCGTTTATGGGATGCTTGGATATTTGGTAATGACACCATTAATCTATCAATTGGAATTACTTATTTTTAGAAATGATCCAAACCATCAACCAACTGGAGGAAATAACCTTCTAGCTGCGATTTTGGTACTTGCGATTATGATTTTACCAACATTAATAAATATAACAGAAACAGCACTGCAAACTGTTCCTGATGACTATCGTAAAAGTTCTTATGCGCTAGGGGCAAGTAAAATGCAAACTATTTTCAAAGTTACACTTCCAAGTGCGAAATTTGGAGTTGCATCTGCAATTGTTTTAGGTGTAGGGAGAGCTATCGGAGAAGCAATGGCGATTGCATTAGTTGCTGGGGGTGTTGTAAACTTACCAGCACCATTTAACTCAGTAAGTTTCTTAACAACAGCTATTGTAAAAGATATGAAATATGCAACTGGATTGCATCAAGATGTATTATTTACAATTGGACTTGTATTATTTGTATTCATTATGATTATTAATATTGTCCTAAATAGAATATTAAAGAGAGGTGATATGAGTGAATAATAGTATAAGCATTTATGATAAAAAAAGCCGTATCAGCGATAAAATAATATTTACATTAGTTCAATTATCAAGTGTATTTGCGGTAGGTGTGTTATTCGTAATTATTGGATATGTGGTAATTAATGCAGTACCTGCTTTCAAATTTGAATATTTAATTCAAGAACCTAGTGCTTATAAAGATATTGTTGGTATTTTACCAAATATTATCAATACACTTTATATCATTGTAGTAACTTTATTATTTGCTTGTCCAATTGGGATTGGATGTGCAATCTATTTAAATGAATATGCAAAAAATAAAAAACTAGTAGAAATTATTACATTTACAACTGAAGTATTAGCCGGAATTCCTTCAATCATTTATGGTTTATTTGGGATGTTATTCTTTGGTGCAATATTTGGTGCATTATTTGATGCAAGTTATTCAGTGCTTACTGGATCATTTACATTAATGATCATGGTATTGCCGATTATTATTCGTAATACTCAAGTTGCATTAAACAGTGTTCCTAAAAGCTACCGTGAGGCAGCGCTTGGTATTGGAGCAACAAAGTGGTATATGATTCGTACAGTGTTATTGCCAAGTGCTATGCCGGGTATCTTAACTGGTTTGATTCTAGCAATGGGTAGAATTGTTGCAGAGTCAGCTGCGTTATTATATACAGCTGGTTCAGGGGCAAAGCTACCAGATGGTGTATTTGATCACTTAACAGCAAGTGCATCAACATTAACAACTGAGATGTATTTCCAATTAGAAGTTGCAAATACTGAACTATGCTTTGTAATTGCATTAGTACTTATCATTATTGTATTGGTGTTAAATCTAACAGCAAAATTAATTTCAAGAAAATTTGATGTAAATAGGGTGAAAAAGAATGGAAAATAGAATTGTAATACGTAATTTAGATTTATTTTATGGAGAAAAACATGCACTAAAAAGTGTAGATATGGATATAGTAAATAATAAAATCACTGCCTTTATCGGTCCTTCTGGATGTGGTAAAAGTACATTTTTAAAGACACTAAATCGTATGAATGACTATGTAAAAAGTGTAAAAATTACTGGAGATGTACTTTTAGATGGAGAAAACATCTATGATGCAAAGGTAGATACAACTGTTTTACGTAAAAAAGTAGGAATGGTATTTCAACAACCAAATCCATTCCCAATGTCAATTTATGATAATGTTGCTTATGGACCAAGAATTCATGGTATTAAAAATAAAAAAGAATTAGATGTAATTGTAGAAGAAAGTTTAAAGGCTGCAGCATTATATGATGAAGTAAAAGACCGTTTAAACACAAGTGCATTAGGACTGTCTGGTGGACAACAACAACGTTTATGTATTGCTAGAGCACTAGCGGTAGAACCAGAAGTTATCTTATTAGACGAACCAACATCAGCATTAGATCCAATTTCAACTTTAAAAATTGAAGAATTATTACTTGAATTAAAGAAGAAATATACAATCGTAATTGTTACACACAATATGCAACAAGCAAGTCGTATTGCTGATTATACTGCATTTTTCTTAGTAGGAGAAATGGTAGAGTATGATGAAACTGGTAAGATTTTTGCAAGACCAAGCGATCAAAGAACAGAAGATTATATTACAGGAAGATTTGGATAACAAAAAAGGAGAAATCTATGTTACGTACAAGATTTGAAAGAGATTTAGAAAAGTTAAAGATTGATTTAAATAAAATGACACATTTAGTTGTTACAGCAATTGAAGATTGTGTAACAGCATTTAAAACGCAAGATAAGGAACTTGCAACTGAAATTATTAATCAAGATAAATTAATTAATGATTGTGAAAGATCAATTGAAGCAAGATGTTTATCATTAATATTAAAGCAACAACCAATTGCTGGAGATTTACGTAATGTATCAACAGCTTTAAAAATTGTTACAGATTTAGAAAGAATCGGTGACCAAAGTGCTGATATTGCAGCGATTATCATTGAATTAGAAGGTAGAGCTGTATTTAAAATGGTTGAACATATTCCAAATATGGCAAGCATTGCTAAAAAAATGGTTCGTGGAGCAGTTGATGCATTTAATGAACAAGATTTAGAACTAGCAAGAGAAATTAAAAAGTATGATGAGGAATTAGATAAAAACTTTGACATTGTTAAAACTGAATTATCTGATATCATGAAAGAATCACCAGAAAATACAGATTTATGTATTAACTTCTTAATGATTGCTAAATATTTAGAAAGAATTGGAGACCATGCAGCAAATATTTGTGAATGGGTTGAATTTAATAAAACAGGAAAATTAAACAAACAAAGATTATTATAAGGAGGAGTAAGTATGGCAGAACGAATATTTGTTATTGAAGATGATGAAAATATTAAAGATATTATAAATATAGCATTAACAAGCAATGGATACGAAATTGTATTGTTTGACAACGCAATTGATGCAATTATTGAAATAAATAATAAAGCACCAGATTTAGCTATTTTTGATGTTATGTTACCACAATTAGATGGTATATCTGCAATAAAAAAAGTAAGAAAGACAAATACCACTCTGCCAATACTCATTCTTAGTGCTAAAGATCGAGAAATTGACAAAGTTGGTGGCTTAGATGCGGGCGCTGACGATTATCTAACAAAACCATTTGGTGTATTGGAATTATCAGCTAGAGTACGTTCGTTACTGCGACGACATAAAAAGAAAGTTGATGACTTACAAACTGGTACACTAGTAATTGATAAAAAAACCCGTACTATTGTTAAAAATGGAGAAATACTAGAACTTACAAAAAAAGAATACCAATTATTACTTTATTTAATTGAAAATAGACAACGTGTTGTTGATCGTGATGAGTTATTAAATGAAATTTGGGGATACGATTTTGTAGGAGAATCAAGGGCTCTAGATGTACATATTCGTGCACTTCGTGGAAAGCTAGAAGATGATGGTAAAACATACATAAAAACAATTCGCAGTGTTGGGTATCGTTTTATAGAAAAGAGCATAGATGATGTCTAAGGCAATATTACGATATTTCTTTAGTGTTTTATTTGCATCATTGCTTTTCTTTAGTGGATTATTCATGACGATTTTATCAAATGAATTACAAGGAAATACAATTGATGATATGACGTTGGCTGTTCAAATTATTGACAGCCATTTAGATTATCAAAGTAGTATTCAAGATCAATTAGATAACTATTCGTTTATTGATGGAACTGCTGAAACAAGAATAACAATTATCGCTAAAGATGGTACGGTTTTAGGCGATAGTGAGGTAGCTAAACTAGAAAATCATGCTGACCGTAATGAAGTTCAAGAAGCAATTGAAAAAGGTATTGGGGTAAGTAATCGCTATTCACAAACTGTAAAGAAAAACATGTTATATGTAGCATATTTTAATGGTGAGTATATTGTCCGTGTATCGATGCCTTATGACGGGATTACTGAATATTTTGAAATTATGTTGCTACCATTTTTAATTAGTATCGTTATCTCATTTTTACTTTCATGGTTTGTAGCACGCGTTCTTGCTCAAAAACTAGCTACACCAGTAGAAGAGATAAAACAAGAAATCGAGAGTACAAAATCTAAGAATCGTTTAAGTTTCAAAAAGTATCAATTTGAAGAGTTTAATGTTATGACAAGTACAATTGAAAAACAAGCACATGAAATTGTTGAAACAAAAGAAGATTTAGAAATAGAAAAATCAAAAATAAACAGTATCTTAGATCAAATGAATGAAGGTTTAATTTTACTAGATGATAATCATAAAATTTTACTTGTGAATCAACAAGTAAATAAAATGTATCAAATGAAAATGCAAAAAGGGCATTCAATTTCAGAATATGTATTTACACCAGCAATTATTGATGGAATCAATAAAGTTGGTAAGAAAAAGGAAGTTATTGAAGTTAAAATTAGAGATTTAATATACTCATGTTTAATCTCAAAAATAGAGTATGGTGTGATTGTATTATTTGTAGATGTTACCTTAGAAAAGAATGCATTAAAATTTAGACAAGAATTCTTTTCAAATGTATCGCATGAGTTAAAAACACCTATGACATCAATAAAAGGATATAGTGAATTATTAGAAGCTGGCTTGATTCATGATGAAAATATGAAGAAGGTTGCTTTACATAAAATACAAGATGAAGTAGAAAATATGTCTGTACTAATTAATGATATTTTAATGATATCACGATTAGAAAATAAAGATATTGAAGATGAAAAGGTGCCAATCACTTTAAAACTTGTTGCTCAAGATGTTATTGAGAGTATTAAACCACTAGCATCAAAAAGAAATATTGAACTTATTAATGAGTGTGGTGACCACACTTATGTATCAAGTCATCAACAAATGCATCAATTACTTAATAACTTAATTGTTAATGCAGTAAAGTATAATGTTGATGGAGGATCAGTGATAGTTAAAACAAAGATTGAAGGATCATATTTGAAAATTACTATTAAGGATACCGGAATAGGAATTCCTTTAGCTGATCAAGGTAGAGTGTTTGAACGCTTCTATCGTGTAGAAAAGGGAAGAGATAAACTAACAGGTGGTAATGGGCTAGGGCTATCCATTGTTAAGCATATTGTGCAATTTAATAAAGGATACATCGATTTAAAGAGTGCTTTAGATAAAGGAACAACAATGCGTATCTATTTACCGTTAAAAAAATAATGCAATATAGTAAAGTGCATCCTTGTTTGGGTACCAAATAAGAGGTGCATTTTTTTATGTTGTATAAAAAAAGATGTTACCGAAGTAACATCTAAACAAGTTTCATTTCAATCATTTTTAAACCAATATCAACAGAGTTATAAGCAGCACCTTTCATTAATTGATCGGCTACAACCCATAAGCTTAATGCATGATCATTATTTAAATCTTTACGTACACGTCCTACATGAACTAGTTCATCACCGATAAACAAATTAGGCATAGGGTATACTTGATTCTTTAAATCGTCATATAAATCTACTCCATGGCTATTTGCTAGTAAATCCATTGCTTTATTATAATCAATTGGTTTTTTTGTTTCAATATACACACTTTCACTGTGTCCACGTAATACTGGAACACGTACGCATGTAGCATTAACTTTAATTTCTTTATTAAATATTTTTTGTGTTTCATTTACCATTTTTAATTCTTCTTTTGAAAAACCATTTTCTAAGTTGAACATATCAACTTGAGGAATACAGTTGAAAGCAATAGGGAAGTGTAATTTGTCACTTGCACAAGGTAAAGTTTTAGCAACTGGTTCTTGACCATCTAATACTTCTTTTGATTGACGGTATAATTCTTCCATACCTGCTACTCCAGCTCCCGATACAGCTTGATATGTTGAAACAATAATTCTTTCAATATCAAACTCTTCATCTAAACGGTTTAAAGCACTAACCATTTGAATTGTTGTACAGTTTGGATTAGCGATAATACCATTATGATCCTTTAGAGCATAACCATTAACCTCAGGTACTACTAATGGTACTGTTGGATCCATTCTAAAGTGACTAGTATTATCAATGCTAATGCACCCAGCAGCTTTAGCAAATGGAACAAATTTCTCTGAGATTGAACCACCAGCTGCAAAGAAGGCAAAGTCTTGTCCTTCAAAACTTGTTTCTTTTAATTCTTCAACGATATATTTATCACCGTTAAACTCAATTTCTTTTCCTGCACTTCTAGGTGATGCAAGTAAAGTGATTTTGTTAAATGGGAAATTAAATTCGTATAAGCAACGTAACATCTCCATTCCAACGGCACCAGTAGCACCGGCAATTGCAACATTATATTTTTTCATAGTTTTCTCCTTTATCCACGTACTTTAAATATTTTGCATTCAGTATCTTTTAATTGCTCTTTAAGTGTATCTAATTCGATCATTTCACTAATATAGATATGTTCGTTACCAGTCGTGATATACTCATCATATTGGATAGGTAGTGCTTTATCACTGCGAATATAATATCTAGATTCAGTAATTGGATATATTTTAGTATTCGTATCGTAATCATGACTCCATAATTCTTCTTGTCTTGTTTTCATGATATCACTTACTACGGCTGAAGCTGTAACATATCGACCTGCCCCTTTACCATAATAAATCACATTTTCTAAATAATCTGTTGAAATTTCTACTACATTGTATGCATCCATGACATTAGCCACTAAGTCATTTGTACTAACTAAAGTTGCAGCAATATCTATACCAATACCATCTTTTACCTTTTTAGCTTGAGCAATTAGCTTAAAACGATATCCTAAGTCCTTTGCAAAATCCATATCAGCTTTAGTAATATCTCGAATACCTGTTGGTTTGATTTGACTAAATTCAATGTATGTTTTGAATCCATTCATTGCTAGAATGGCAATTTTTGATGCAGCATCAATACCATCCAAATCCAATGCCGGATTAGCTTCTACATATCCTAGACCTTCAGCTATTGCAAGAGCATCACCAAAATCAAGATTTTCTCTTTCCATTAATGTTAAAATAAAGTTTGTTGTACCATTTAATATCCCAATAATTTCTTTAGTATTATTTGCAACTAAACTCTCTTTTTGGCTAGCCATAACAGGGATACCACCACCAACAGATGCTTCATAAAATAAATGAACACCATTATCTTTAGCTAAACTAAAAAGTTCTTGTCCACTATATGAAAGTAATGCTTTATTTGCAGTAACTACATGTTTTTTACTATTTAAGGCACTCACAATAATATCCTTAGCAATTGTCGTACCACCAATAAGTTCTACGATAACATCAATTTCTGGATTTGCTACAACGACGTTATAATCATTTGTATACATTATGCCTTCAGGAAGTTCAATTTGTTCCAATCCACAACCATAAACCACATCAACAGCTTCTCCAATTTCTTGCTCTAAGCGTGTTTTTTCATTTGTTAAAATTTCTATGACACCGTAACCAACAGTTCCTAGACCTATTACACCAATCTTCATAAATATCCTCCATTACTACATTCAAATATAATGTGTATTTAAAATCATTATATCAATAAATAGCATACACTTTCTACTAATTTATGATATATTAGCATTATTGTATACAATAGTCAACAAAACACACAATGAATAATAACAAAATTATAAATAACCGAAATAATTTAGAAAAAAGCCTTATAACATACAGTTATAAGGTTAGTTTCTTATATAGAATAATTCCTAATACGCTTGCCATGACTTCCCCAGCAACATAACCAATCCAAACTGCATGTACACCAATGACTGGAGATAGTAAATAGGCTATTGGAAGTGTAAAAAGAATCTGGCGGGTTAAAGTAACATATAAAGAATAATTACCACGTCCAAATGCTTCAAAGATACCTGTAATAAAATAACCTACCGCAGAACATAACATTGCTATCCCTAATATTTGCATACCAGGAATACCTATGGAAAGGAGTTCAGGTGTTGCATTGAATAGAAGTAATATTTGCTTAGGTAGAAATAAAAATAAGCCAGTACCGATTAATAAAATAATAAACATAGATATAAATCCTATCTTAATAACTAGATGTACACGGTCCATTAGCTTAGCACCATAATTATAACCGATAATTGGTCGCATACCTTGGCTAATACCACTTGCTGGCATATATATGAATGATTGAACTTTATAATATATTCCATAAAAAGCAACAGCACTTGGTAAAATGCTTGCAAGTAATCCATTTAACAAGGAAACAACAACTGAAGGAATTGCTAGTACTAGTCCACTAGGTATTGCAATAGAATATAAATGTTTAATAGCCATGCGATTAGCTTTTATCTTTGTAAAAGGACTATCAATAAACGTAATTTTCTTTTTATACATATAGATTGCAAGTATACAAGCAATCAGTTGTCCTGAAACAGTTGCCATAGCAGCACCCATTACCCCAAATTCTAAGAATCCATTAATACCAAAAATAAGTATTGGATCCAAGATAATATTACAAATGGCACCAACTAATAATAAGATCATCGGTGTTAACATATCACCAGTGGCTTGAAAAATCTTTTCAATAGCGATATGAAATATTTGACCAAAAGCAAATGTAGTAACGACACTACCATACATAATTGCATCTTGCAAAATTGCTTGATCACTAGTAAACAATGATAGGTAATAAGGAACAACAAATATTCCAATGATGACAAATAATATAGAGTGAATAAATGATAAAAAGAATCCATTTTGAATATAACGATTTGCTTTTACAAAATCCTTTTCCCCTAGACTTCTCGAAAGCAAAGCACTTAATGCAATTCCAACACCAACCCCAAAAGCAAGTGCTAAACTTTGCAAGGGAAATGCTAGCGAAACTGCAGTTAAGGCATCTTGACCTAAATTTGCGACAAAGATACTATCGATAATATTATATAAAGATTGTATTAACATAGATATCATTGGTGGTAAGGACATAGTAAGTAATAACTTCGGTATTGGCAAAAAAGCCATTTTATTTTGTTTCATATAGTCTCCTAACAATAAAAATAGGGTTACAACTTTGTTTAGTACAGAAACAAAGAAAATGTAACCCAACGGTAGTTTCAGGTTACTAAAAAAGTATAATAAAGTCAATATTAAATTGGAACTATCATACGATTCTAAAATATATCACTAATTAGAGACCATATATGCTTAGACAATGATTAATTCGCATGCTATAATGCGGTTAAAAATAACACATAATATATATATATCAAATAGCTACTATAGCGTGTATTAAATTTAGTGTGGGCGAATATTAATTATAATAAAGGAGTTGAGTTAATTGAAAAAAGCAGATTTGTATTTTATCATAGGTTTATGTATTTTTGGTCTTTTGACTAATTTGCATAGTAACATTTTTGATAATACATATAGCAAGGGTGGCGCTGCTTATGAATATATGGCCGAAGTATTTGAAAATCAAGACAAAGCTTGCATTTCAGATTCAAATGGTAAAGGAGTTGCTACTATGTTTTTTGAAGAAAATATGGAATTATATCAATTAGGAAAGATTGAAGAAATCTATGATTATATCGAAAAAAATAATCTTGATGTTGGTCTTTGTGAAACTCAGACAAGATAATAGTATTAAAAAATATATATTACATTGAATTGTAAGCATCTGTGACTAAAGGACAAAAATGTCTTTTAGTTTTTTATATATATTGATGGCTGTATTTGCGTTAATGCTTGTCTAAATTAGTATACTGCGTTAACAAAATCAAGTGATTTATCACCTCCTAAAAAAGATATTTGTGATTATGAAATTTTTGTTAATGAATAACATATAATGATAAAATTATGTTACAATAGTTATGAAAAAAACGATATATTGACATATATCTATAAATTGTATACAATGTTAAAAATTACAGTAGGGGGATACTATATGGAAAAGAAGTATGTTAGTACAAGAAACGGTCAAGAACCATTAGAATTTTATAATGCAATCGTACAAGGAATTGGTGATGATGGTGGTTTGTTAGTGCCAAATTTTGATTTTGAAAAAATTGATTTACAAGAAGCATTAAATGATAATTATGTTCAATTAGCTTCAAAAGTATTAGGTAAATTTGTTGATGGCGACGGTGCTGATGCAATTTATAATGCATGTAATGAAGCTTATGGAAAAGGATTATTTCCAAGTGAAGTTGTCCCTGTTGTAAGTGTGGGCGATAATTATGTTGCTGAATTATTTCATGGTAAAACAGCAGCTTTTAAAGATATGGCATTATCATTATTACCACATTTAATGACATTGTCTTTAGACAAACTAAATGTTGATAAAGAAGTAATGATTCTAGCAGCGACATCAGGAGATACTGGTAAAGCAGCATTAGAAGGTTTTTGTGATGTTAAAGGTACATGCATTAAAGTATTTTATCCATTAGATGGTGTATCAAAAATCCAACAACAACAAATGGTAACTCAAGCTGGTAAAAATGTTGAAGTTATTGGAATCCATGGAAATTTTGATGATGCACAAAATGCTGTAAAAGTCGCTTTTACAAGTGATATGTTAAAAGCAGCGTGTATTGAAAACAATGTCTTTTTATCATCAGCAAACTCGATTAATGTTGGAAGATTATTACCACAAATCGTATACTACTTCCATAGCTACTTAACACTTGTTAAAAATAAAGAAATTGAAATGGGTGACCCTATTAACTTCTGTATTCCAAGTGGAAACTTTGGAAATGCTTTAGCTGGATACTTTGCAAAACAAATGGGATTACCAGTAAATAAATTCATCTGTGCATCAAATAAAAATAATATCTTAACAGATTTCTTTACAACTGGAAAATATGATACAAATAGAGAATTCTATAAAACAAATGCTCCAGCAATGGATATTTTAGTATCAAGTAATTTAGAGCGTTTAGTATGGTTCATGGAAAACGGGAATGGTCAAAAAGTATCTGAGTATATGAATACATTAAAAGAAACAGGTGTTTATCAAGTAGATGATACTACATTTACAAAAATTCAAGAACAGTTTGTTGCTGGAATGTTCAATGAACAAGAAATCTTAGATACGATTAAAGACTGTTATACAAAAACAGGATATGTGCTAGATACGCATACTGCAATTGGTTATGGTGTGTTAGAGCGTTATCAAAGAGAGACTGGTGACAAAACAAAAACAGTATTATTATCAACAGCTTCACCATATAAATTCCCTGAATCAGTATATCAAGCAATTACAGGTGAAGATTTAGATGTTTACACAGCTATTGAAAAATTACATGCTGATACGAGTGTTGAAATTCCTTTACCATTAAAAGGCATTAAAGATAGAGAAGTACTACATACTAAAGCAATTGATAAAACAGAAATTATTTCATTTATCAAAGAATGTATAGAAAATAAATAAGGAGTTATTCTATGAAAGTCAAAGTAAAAGTACCGGCAACTAGTGCCAATCTAGGTCCAGGATTTGATGTTGCAGGTCTTGCAGTAACTTTATACAATACCTTTGTATTTGAATTAATAGAAGGAGGATTAGAAATTACAGGTTGTCCAACACAATTTTGTAATGAAGAAAATCTAACATATCAATCATTTGTTAAAGGTGCAAATGATTGTGGTTTATCATTTACTGGT
This sequence comes from uncultured Erysipelotrichales bacterium, assembly GCA_964369175.1. Taxonomy (GTDB): domain Bacteria; phylum Bacillota_I; class Bacilli_A; order Erysipelotrichales; family Coprobacillaceae; genus Tannockella. The sequence goes on from CAYJEM010000016.1 coordinate 19,109, forward strand.
GTACGTATTGAATGTAGTGGAGAAGTTCCTTATACAAGAGGACTTGGTAGTAGTTCAACGTGTATTGTTGCTGGTATTGTAGGAGCCTATGCATTGAATCATCAAGCAGACAACCGTCAAGCAATTCTTGAACTAGCAACAAAGATTGAAGGACATCCAGATAACGTTGCTCCAGCAATCTTTGGTGGATTAACAGTATCAGTAATGAAGGAAGAGAGTGTTGTTACATTAAATGTACCAGTAAAAAATGATTATCGTTTTGTGGCATTAATACCACCATTTACACTTTCAACAGAACAATCAAGATCAGTATTACCAACATCTGTTACTAGACAAGATGCAATAGCGAATGTTTCTTATTTATCAATGCTTGTTGCTTCATTAATTAATGGTTATGACGAAGGGTTGAAAATAGGGTTTAATGATTGTTTGCACCAACCATATCGTGGAAAACTAATTGCTGGATATGATGAAATTATTGAAGTGTTGACCCAAGATAGTCAAGTTTTAGGATGTTACTTGTCTGGTGCTGGACCAACATTAATGGCGGTAATCAATAGTGATGATGTTATGGGGGTTGTTCGTTTAAAAGAAACCTTAGGTCCATTAATCAAGGATTGGACAGTTCAAAAGCTAGAAATGGATATGCGTGGATTTACATATGATTATGAATAGATAGATAAGAGATTATCTATCTTTTTTAAATAATAGGAGGCGAATATGAAAAGAGTACTTGTTGTTGTAGATTATCAAAACGATTTTGTGGATGGAAGTCTTGCGACTGATGGTGGTAAAGAAATACATGATGGTATTGTTTCATTAGTAGAAAGATATTTAGATGAAAAACAAACTGTAGTTGCTACTTTAGATACCCATCATGAAGATTATTTAGAAAGTCAAGAAGGATGTAATTTACCTATTTGTCATTGCATGAAAGGAACAAAAGGGCATACATTATATGGTAAGCTTAATGATTTACAAGATAAGATGATTTGTTTAGAGAAAGCAACATTTGGATCAATGGAACTAGGACAATTATTAAAAGGTATACAACCAACAGAAATAGCATTTTGTGGATTAGTTACTGATATCTGTGTTATTAGTAATGTTGTCATCGCTAAAAATGCTTGCCCTGAGGCAAGAGTAATTGTATATAAAGATTTAACGGAAGGACTAACCAAAGATAAAAAAGCAGCAGCGTTAGATGTTATGCAATCACTTCAAGTAGAAATTAAGTAATTATAATAAAAAGGGGGAGAATTATAATGAAATTATTTTTAGATACTGCAGATATAGAACAAATAAAAGAAGCATATTCAATGGGTGTGATATGTGGAGTAACAACAAATCCATCAATTATTAAGCAGTCGGGTAGAGAATTTGAAGATGCAATTAGCGAAATAACGAATATTGTAGATGGACCGGTAAGTGGTGAAGTAAAGGCAACAACATTAACATGTAATCAAATGGTAGAAGAAGCAATTCAAATTGCTGCACTATCAAAGAATATGGTTGTTAAAATCCCGATGGGTGAAGAAGGTTTAAAAGCTGTGAAAATATTAACAGAAAAGGGCATTAGAACAAATGTGACATTAGTCTTTAGTGCAACTCAAGCCTTACTTGCAGCTATAGCCGGGGCAAGTTATGTATCACCGTTTATTGGTAGATTAGATGATGTATCAAATAATGGATTAGAATTGATTGAAGATATTGTAACGATATTTAAACAATATAACTTTTCTACTGAAATACTATGTGCTAGTATTCGTAGTCCATTACATGTTCAATCATGTGCAAAGTTAGGTGCTGATATTGCAACAGTACCATTAGGTGTTATTAAACAAATGGCCAATCATCCATTAACTGATATAGGTATTCAAAAATTCATAGATGATACGAAAAAGGACTCTATATAATAGAGTTCTTTTATATCATTAAGCTTTCAAACTTAGCAACTAAATCTTGAAAGAAGTGGGTTGAAGTTGGTAAATATAAATAATTGATATAAGCATCTTGAACATATGTTAATTTACCTACTGCAATAGCTAAAACATCAATATTATATTTGTTTTTATAGTCAAGACATAATGATTTTATACCATCTTTATTTTCTGTTTCAGCATCACTTATAACAATAACTAATCCCTTTTGATTTGCTCTTTTATAATGAGCTAAATCAGCTAAAGATTGTTTTAGAGCAATATACTCTTGGGTTTTACCATGTATTTCTAAATGGAATAAACGATCTAAATTAGCAGCATTTTTGCATTCTTTAAAGGATACTTGTTTCATTAATTCAGTTTTACCACTATCACCTACTGAGTGTGAATGAATAGTATATGGAATCTTTAAATGATGGAATAAAGTACCTAATTTATAAGAAGTATCAATGGCATTTTTTCTACGTATTCCTTCCATTGAATATGATGAATCGATAAGTATTGAAACAATAATATCATTATTTTTAGACTTTTTAGATTTTCTAAATATTTTGCCATCAATGGTACCACGATATAGTTGTTTGGGATCTAGCTTACTACCATACTCTAATTTTGATTTATAAATAGTATTTTTTTTATGAAATATCTTTTTTTGAACAAAGTATGCATTTTGCCTAGCTTCACTAATAAGATGTGATTTCTTTTCAATCATTGTTGGAAGTAATGTTTTTGTATCAGCGTATTCATTAACAACTCTAGATATATAAACAGAAGTAGCACCAGCTTCTTCAATAGAAGTATCATAACTATCATTTTCTTCCATTGGCGCATTTCCTTGAGAGGTACTATTTTCAGCATCTATAAGAGCTTCAATACGTTCCACTAATTCTTGTTTTTTAACAAGTTCATCTTCATTATTAGTAGGAGCATTATTTACTTTTACTTCCTTTTTTTGTTTTGTTATAAGGTTGTAGATGTAGCCAGTAGGGTTTGTATAATCATTATCAAATACTTGACTATTATAACGATTCATATCGTCTTCAATAATAGAAATTACTCTACTTGCATATTCTAGGCGATTAGCAGTATTTTTAGCTTCTAATCTTGCCTCTAATAGCAATTCTTTTAATTGTATATCATAGGCATGAGGAATGTTATACTGGGGATTTTTATATGCATATGTTACAAATACATGTAGTTTATCAAGCAAAGAAGAAAAATTATATGCATTATTAACATTAATTGTATATTCTGTATAGTCAGCAAGTATTACTCGGGTTTTTAATACATCTTTAATAAATAGTGGGTTATGTAAATATATCGCATTTTCAATACATGCTTGTTCAATGCTATCAAATATCGTAAAAGTATCTTGAAGTCTAGCATATTCTAGAAATACTTGTTTGAAAGATGTTGCATTATTGACACTTCGCTTATTCCAGTACTTATCATATTGTACCCTAAGTCTATTGATACAAGCTTCTATTTGATTATGATAATCTTGGATGATATCATAATTAGAATACATTAATTTACCAATATAGCGGTATATTGTACCGCTATGAAAGGCATCCCTATCACCAACGTTTGGGAAGTGGTAAAAGGTACTATAAAAAGTAGATATTTCAATATGTCCGATGTTGTCTTGAACAAAATAATAAGGTTGATTGTCATAACGATCATGAAACGCTAATGTTGCTTTGATAGGTGAATATTTATTAATAATTCTTTGGTAATGTTGTAAACTTTTAGAACTATAATATAGAGCACACATAATAATCCCTATACTTTCATTTGATCAATAACTTTAGATAAGGCAACACTAGCAATTGAATCAGATAATAATATATCATCAATATCACTATTTAAGATTGTAATATCTTCTTCTAAAAGGCCAGCAATTAGAGTTGGGATTGCCGCAGATACATAGTCATTATCCAGTGCTAGGCTTACATTAGCCCAGTTTATAATGTTACGAATATCAACACGTTGTGAAAATTCATTACCGCTTTCAATAATTAAATCATTAATAATATCAACAAATGGTAACATCTTTTTAGCAATATCACGTGATATATTACTGTTTTTTAAAATGATGTGTAGGTTTTGATCGACTGACAACTTAGAAATCTTTACTTTCATCTGAATTCTAGATTTGTGTGATATATTTATATCATTTGTACCGGCATAACCAACATTCATTGTTTCACCAAAACAAAAATTTGGATGAGTAGTAATGATTTCGCCATTTTCTAATACTTTTGTAGCAGCTCGTTTTTCTAAGATATCATTTAAACTTGAAAGGACATCAGCTTCAATCATATTGATTTCATCAAATAAGAACAAGGCACCATATTTCATAGCAATTGATAAAGGACCATACAAAAATTCAGTATTTCCATTTTTTAAAATATACTTACCAAACAAATAAGGTTCATCAATATTACGAGACCCTGTTACTTTGATTATTGGTAAATGTAATGCTCCAGCAATTAATTGAATCGATGTAGTTTTTCCTGTACCTGAAGGACCATAAAACCCTGTTGTCCAAATATGTTTTGTACTAAATGCTTTTATAACATTAATACTATTTTGATCTAAACTTTCTAAACTATCTTGATATAGTTTGCGATTTTCATCGCGTGATAGTTTTAAATATGCTGGCATACTAGCAAGTTCTTCTTCAGTAAATGAAAACTCGATATCTTTTAATACCTCTTGTTTTTTATATAAAATACTATCAAGACGAGGATACATATTTTCTTCAATAGCACCTATTGATATCATTTGTACAAATTTATCAAGATCTGTAATCACATTAAATGTTTTATTATGAATTGTTTTCTCGATTAGCTCAACGTATTCTAGGGCGACATCAATTGCTGGCTCTTTGCAGTAGCTATCCCATATGTTTACCCAAGGAATATCTAAGTTATATTGATAAATCTTTTTTATAGCATTGTTGATTGTTTTAGAAATATTTAATTCACTAGCACATAAAAATAAAATGGTATAAACATCTGTGCTAAAAGCATCTGTAGTATAAATTGAAACAACACCATTGTCATCGCGAGTAACAAAGGTGTCATTATAACGATAAAAATCAATATATCGATATGTATATTTAATAACTTTACAAGTATCAAGAATACAAATGCTTTCTAATGCTTTTCCATATCCCTTTTTATATGTATATGTTGTTCCATCAATAATTTTATCTAATTTATTTAATTGACCATTCTTCTTTAATATTCTTATTTCATCTGCTTTACTTATTTTATTTGTTGTATGTTCCATAATTAAAACTTCCTTTCGATAAATTAAATATATACTATAAATCACATAAAATGAAATATTTCCACAACTTGAAAAAAGACGAGGTGTTTGTTCTTTTATTTACATATAATGTAATGTATAATATGGCTATTGGAGGAAAAAAGATGGAACAATTTGCAAGAATAAACCGCATGTTAGAATGTGACCCGGTAACAATTTTAAAAGATAAAAAAGTTGCTGTTTTTGGTCTAGGTGGTGTAGGTGGTTATGTCGTTGAATCACTGTGTCGAATGGGTGTAGGTCATATTGTGTTAATAGATCATGATACCATTGATATTACAAACTTAAATCGTCAAATATATGCCCTGCATTCAACAATTGGAAAAAAGAAAATTGATGTTGCAAGTGCGCGATGTCTTGATATTAATCCAAATGTACAACTAACAAAATATGATAACTTTTATTTACCAGATGAGGGTATGGAATACATGTTTGAAGATTGTGATTTTGTGGTTGACGCTATTGATACCATTAAGGCAAAAATAGCGCTAATTGAACAATGTTCAACTAAAAATATTCCAATTATTAGCTCAATGGGTACAGGTAATAAATTAGACCCAAGTAAGTTTGAAATCACAGATATTTATAAAACAAGTGTATGTCCGCTAGCTAAGGTCATGCGCCAAGAATTAAAGAAGCGTCGTATAAAAAAAGTAACAGTAGTATATTCAACAGAACTTCCTCGAAAAACAGATGGAAGAACACCTGGAAGTGTAAGTTTTGTTCCTGGAAGTGCAGGGTTATTAATTACAAGTCATGTAATCAAAAAATTGATAGGAGAAAAATAATGGACGAAAGAGTTGTAAATATTAGAAAAACGGATGAAGATATTAAAAGATGTAGTGAAATTGTAAAAAATGTAATTGAACAAGATTTAAGTAGTGAACAGTTAAAAGAATTAACAATCCAAATTATGGATACTTCGTTAAATATTGGTGGTGACTATGGTGATGGAACAATTGAACAAATTGCAATACAATACCGTACTAGCGGTGGTGTAGAACGTTTTTTAAAAGGATATAAAAAATAGTGCAACACTATTGTCAAATAGAAACACCAAAAGGAGTAATGAGAGGATATTTCCATCAACCAAATGTAAATAAATGTCCTGTATGTATCATCTTTCATGGTTTTACAGGGCAAAAAACAGGTACTAAATTTTCATATGTACAATTATCAAGATTGCTAGAAGCTAAAGGCATTGCAACGATGCGTATGGATTTTTTAGGTAGTGGTGAAAGTGATTTAACGTTTAAAGATATGACATTTAAAGATGAATTATCTTGTGCTAGGGTTATTTTAGAAGAAGTACTACATATGCCAATAACAAGTGAAGTATATATACTTGGTCATTCAATGGGAGGAGCCATAGCTAGTGAATTAGCTAAATTGTATCCTCAAGATATTAAAAAGATGTGTTTATGGGCACCAGCATTTTTTATGAAAGAAGCAGTCTTACATATGGTAAAAGATGCCCCATTATATAAAGAAGGAATATATGATTATTTTGGATTTGAATTATCAACTAAGTTTGTAGAAGATATTAAAGAACGAGACTTTAGCAAGGATATGGATGTATATAAAAATGAGTTATTAATTATCCATGGAACTAAGGATGAAACAGTCCCTTATTATGTAAGTGAAAACTATAGTAAGCTACTTCATCTAGGGTATGTTTTACATCCAATAGAAGGTGGTAGTCATAATTTTGATAAGTTAGATGATATAAAAGAAGTAATGTCATTAACAATGAACTTTTTTAGTTTGAAATAATTTAAAAAGAACACTGAAATCAAGTGAAAAACAATTGACATTACTATAATTAATCTCTATAATAAGACTGTTCTTAGGAACTTCGAAAGTCCCCGGTAAGGATATAAGGAGAAATACTATGAGACAAACAACAATGGCTAAAGAAGCTACAATTGAAAGAAAATGGTATGTTATTGATGCAGCTGGACTTACATTAGGTCGTTTAGCTTCAGAAGTAGCTACAGTGTTAAGAGGGAAACATAAACCTACTTACACACCACATGTGGACACAGGAGATTACGTAATCATCGTTAACGCTGAAAAAGTAGTAATGACTGGTAAGAAATTAGATAATGTAAAATATTACCGTCACTCTGGATGGTTAGGTGGTTTAAAAGTTAAAACTGCTAGAACTTTCCAAGAAAAAGATCCAACAGGATTTGTTGAAGCAGCAGTTAAAGGAATGTTACCACATAACACATTAGGTAGAAAGCAAGGAATGAAACTTCATGTATACACAGGAAGTGAACATCCACATGCAGCACAAAAACCAGAAGAAATGAAATTTAAAGGGTAAGGAGGAAGATAGAAATGGCAAATGTACAATACAGAGGTACTGGACGTAGAAAGTCTTCAGTAGCTAGAGTTATCTTAACTCCAGGAACAGGAAATATTGTTATCAATGGTAAAGTTGCAAAAGAATATTTACCATCTGATATTTTATTAATGATTGTTAACCAACCTTTAGAATTAACTAACACAGCAGATAAGTTTGATGTTAAAGTTAATGTATATGGTGGAGGATACTCAGGTCAAGCTGGTGCTATCCGTCATGGTGTATCAAGAGCTTTATTACAAGCAGGAGATGACTATAGACCAACATTAAAAGCAGCTGGATTCCTTACTCGTGATGCTCGTGCTAAAGAACGTAAAAAATATGGTCTTAAAGCAGCAAGACGTGCACCACAGTTCTCAAAAAGATAGAAACTGGTTCTACCAAATACTTCTTGGAAGTATTTACAAGAAAGTCCTTCGGGACTTTTTTTGTTTTTAACACCGATTAATTAGGGTATAATAATAGTACTCAAATCAGTAATTTAAATAGATATGTTATACTTATGAAGGAGGTGGAAGTATGGATAATAGGGTATATATGGCAATAGATTTAAAATCATTTTATGCATCAGTAGAATGTATTGATCGTGGATTAGATCCTTTATCGACAAATTTAGTTGTGGCTGATGCTAGTAAAACTGAAAAAACGATTTGTTTAGCTGTTACACCATCTTTAAAAAAATATGGTATATCTTCAAGGGCAAGGTTATTTGAGGTTAATCAAAAAATAAGAGAGATTAATAATCAAAGAAGATGTTATGGAAACAATATAAAAAAATCATATAATGATAATGAAATCCAAAACAATACTACATTAGCAGTTGATTACATTGCGGCGCCACCTAGAATGGCATACTATCTAGACTATAGTAATCGCATATATGAAATATATTTAAAGTACTTTGCGCCAGAAGATATTCATGTATATTCAATTGATGAAGTTTTTATTGATGCAACAAGTTATTTAAATACCTATAAAATGACTCCACGAGAGCTTGCTAAAACAATTATTTTAGATATCTTAAAAACAACTGGTATTACTGCAACAGCAGGTATTGGTACGAATCTCTATTTATGTAAAATAGCGATGGATATTTTTGCTAAAAAAAGTAGACCAGACATCGATGGTGTATTAATTGCCGGGCTTGATGAAAAGACATATCGTAAGTATTTATGGAAACATAAACCATTAACTGATTTTTGGCGTATTGGAAAAGGATATGCAAGTAAACTTGCTAAAGAAGGGTTATATACAATGGAAGATATTGCTAGGTGTTCGCTAGGGAAAGATAACGAGTATTACAATGAAGAATTGTTATATTCATTGTTTGGTGTTAATGCTGAACTATTAATTGATCATGCTTGGGGAATTGAACCATGTACAATGAAAGATATCAAAGCATATAAACCAACGAGTAATAGTGTTGGAGTAGGACAAGTATTGAGTGATCCTTACCCTTATAATAAAGCAAAGATTATTGTAAAAGAAATGCTAGATGGACTAGCATTAGATTTAACTGCCAAACAATTAGTTACGAAGCAAGTGGTTATTACAATTGGTTATGATATTGAAAATGTTAGTAATGAAGTATATAGTGGGGAAGTTGTAGTTGATGGCTATGGGCGTACAATTCCCAAGCATACTCGTTTAACAATTAATTTTCAAAACCATACTTCATCAAGCATTTTATTTCAACAAGAAGCAATGAAACATTTTGAAAGAAATGTAAATAAACAACTTACTGTTCGTAGAATCAATATGTCCGCAAATAAAATTAAAGTAGGTAGTAATACAATTCTCCCTCAATATGATCAAATCAACTTATTTGATAAACCGTCTAAAGAAAAACAAATTGATAAAAAACAACTAGAAAAAGAAGCAAAATTACAACATGCTACAATCGCTTTGAAAAATAAGTTTGGTAAAAATGCAGTACTAAAAGTTATGAATGTTCAAGAAGGTGCTAATGCGAAAACAAGAAATAAAACAATCGGAGGACATAAAGCATGATTGATCGTAAAACAATTAGTGACACGCAAATGTTATTAATGGAAAGACCAACAACTAGTCATCGTAAAAAAATGTCAATTGAAAACCGTGCTGCTCAATTTGCACCTTTTGCAGCCTTGACTGGACATAAGGAAACAGTGCAAGAAAGTAATCGAGTAACAAAGAGGAAAATAATATTAGATGAAAATCAACGTGAACAACTTGATTATCAACTACAAATATTGAAAGCGAATTTAAATAAAAAAGTTTTTATTACTTATTTTGTTGAAGATGATACAAAAACTGGTGGTAAATATGTAGTTGAATCAAAAGGCATAAAACGAATTGACGAATATACAAGAACAATAGTTTTTGAAGATAACATATCGATTAAGATAGATAATATTATCGAAATAGAAAGTCAGGAATGATTTTCTTTTTTGTTAATTGTATTTCTAAAATAGTCGTGTATAATAAAGAAGAAAATAACATAATAGGAGCATAAAATGAGTATATTACAAGTAGAAAACGTAAGCCATGATTTTGGTGGAAGAACAATATTAGAAGAAGCAAGTTTCCGTTTATTAAATGGTGAACACATTGGATTAGTTGGAGCAAATGGTGAAGGGAAAAGTACCTTCTTAAATATAATTACTGGAAAAATCACACCAGATAGTGGAAAGATTGAATGGTGTAAACGTATTACAACGGGGTATTTAGATCAACATACAACTCTTCAAGCAGGAAAGACAATCTATGAAGTATTACAAGAAGCTTTTTCATATTATTATGATTTAGAACAAGAAATGATGGCTATGTATGAACAAATGTGTGATTGTGATGATGATACAATGGCTAAATTAATGGAAGAAGTTGGTGAAATCCAAGATATATTAGAACATGGTTCATTTTATACAATTGATGTAAAAATAAAAGAAATAGCTAGTGGTTTAGGCCTTACTGGAATTGGTTTAGATAAACTTGTAGATGAGTTATCTGGGGGACAACGTTCAAAGGTTTTACTTACTAAACTATTGTTACAAAACCCAATGATTTTAATATTAGATGAGCCAACAAACTACTTAGATGAACAACATATTGAATGGTTAATTGGATTTTTAAAGAATTATGAAAATGCTTTTATATTAGTTAGTCATGATATACCTTTCTTAAATCAAGTTATTAATGTAATCTATCATTTAGATCAAGGGGAATTAACTCGTTATAAAGGGGATTATGATTATTATTTACAACAAGTTGAATTAAAACAAAAACAACAAGTTGCTGATTATAATAAACAACAAAAAGAGATTGCTGATTTAGAAGATTTTATTGCTAGAAATAAGGCACGTGTAGCAACACGTAATATGGCAAGTTCAAGACAAAAGAAATTAGACAAGATGGATTTAATATCAAAACCAAAAACAAAAGTAAAGCCAACATTTCGCTTTTTAGAAGCAAGAACACCAGGAAAAGTATTATTTTCATGTGTTGATTTAGTTATTGGTTATGAAAGTCCATTAACAACACCAATTAATATTGAGTTTGAAAGAAACCGTAAAGTTGCCATCAAAGGAGTAAATGGTCTTGGAAAAACAACATTATTAAAAACATTAATTGGAATGCAAAAACCATATAGTGGACATGTTGAAAAAGATCCGTTTGTACAAATTGGATTCTTTAAGCAAGAAGAAGCAGCAGTATCAAAAACAGCACTCGACTATTTATGGGATGAATTCCCAGATCGTAATAATGGTGAAATTCGTGGTATGCTTGCTGCGTGTGGTCTTACAACAGATCACATTGAATCATTAATGAAAGTATTATCTGGTGGTGAAAACGCGAAGGTTCGAATTTGTAAGATTATGAATCGAGAAGCAAATATTCTTGTATTAGATGAACCAACAAATCATTTAGATAGTGATGCTAAAGAATCATTACAAGAGGCTATTAAAGCTTTTAAAGGTGCCGTTATCTTAGTAAGCCATGAACCAGAATTCTACTTACCAATTGTTGATGAAGTAATTAATTTAGAAGATTCTTCTACAAAAATAATATAAGATGATACCAATTTATAATTGGTATTTTCTTTTTGTGAAAAAAAGCGATATATAAGATTATAAGGTGTATTATATACTTATAACAACACTTGTCACAAGGGGAGGCGATACTATTACAACATCAAAACAATTGAAAAAGGAAAATATCCAAAGCGTAAAAGATTTCTTTTTACAAAACAAGCAAGCAACGCGTAGTATGATTTCAACACATACAAACCTGTCTCTGTCAACAATTACAACAATCCTTCAAGAATTGATTGAAGACAACTTTATTATAAGGGGTGAAGATGTAGGATCAAATGGTGGAAGAAACTGTAAGTGTTATCTACTTAATAAAGAGTATGTTTTATTTTCTAAGGTTTCTTTAAAGGTAGTAAATAATCGAGTATTTGTATCTATTACAGTAACAAACCTAATTGATGAAATTGTATATGGTGAACAAAAATCATACAGTGACTTTATGTATCAAGATTTATACAAACAACTTAGAGCGATAAAGGACAATTATAATTATCAAGTACTAGCAGTGTCTGTTCCAGGAATTGTTCACAATCAGAAAATAACGAAGTCTGATATTGAAGGTTTAGAAAATGTGGATCTTGTTACTATTTTAGAAATGCCATTAGATTGCATAGTTACATTAGAAAATGATGTAAATTGTGGAATGCTTGGTTATGTTGAAGTAAATCAAGTAAAGCATGAATCGTTTGCATTACTTTATCAAGCTGATAATAATCAAAGTGGATGTTCTATGTATGTAAATGAAAATATATTATATGGCTTCTCTAACTTTGCTGGTGAAGTAGGTTATTTACCTTTAATTCAAGAAAAGGCGGATAAAAAAGAAATAGATGAATTAACATTACTTGCATATCAAGTTGCTAGTATTATTTCAATAATTAATCCATCGAACGTAGTTTTATTAAGTAAGTATTTACATATTGTTGATTTTGAAGAAAAAATCAATGCAATAATTCCAAGTGAACATATACCTAAATTACATTATATAAAAGGTATGGAAGAGTATGTACTTGCCGGATTACAATCATTATGTATAAAAAAATTAAAAGATAGGAAATAAGAAAATGAAAAATTATATTGATTTACACATGCATTCAAAATTCTCAGATGATGGAGATTTTACACCAGAGAGCTTAGTGCAACAATGTTATGAAGCAGGCATTAAAGTAATGGCTATTGCAGATCATAATAGTATAAAGGCAAATACATATGCTAGCGTTGAAGCAAAAAAACTAGGAATTGAATATATCCCAGCGATTGAAGTAGATTGTACATATAAAGGTGTAAATTTACATCTTTTAGGGTATGGAGTAGATAGTACAAATATTGATATTATGCATATTGAAGAAAATGTATTTACTCAAGAACTAGCTTGTTCAAATGAAAAATTACGATTAACAAATGAACTAGGATTTAACTTAACAAAAGCTGATATGGATGAAGTTAGTGATAATGGTGTTTGGACTGGTGAAATGTTTGGAGAAGTTATTCTAGAAAAACCAGAATATAATGATCATGAATTATTAAAACCATATAGAGAAGGTGGAAGTCGCAGTGATAATCCTTTTGTTAACTTCTATTGGGATTTTTATGCACAAGGTAAACCTTGTTATACAAAGATTGAATATCCTGATTTAGCGCGAGCAATTGAAATCATTAATAATGCTGGTGGAGTAGCCGTATTAGCACATCCTGGAAATAATTTAAAAGGAAAATATGAGTTGTTTGATGAAATGGTTGAAGAAGGAATACAAGGTGTAGAAGCATTTAGTAGTTATCATGGTGATGAAGCAATTGCTTACTTTAATGAAAAAGGTAATGAGTATAATCTACTTGTTACATGTGGTAGTGACTATCATGGTAAAACAAAACCATCAATTCCTTTAGGTGGTTCGAAATGTACAATTGACCAAGATACAATTTATAACAAATTAAAAGAGCTGAAATTAGTATAAAGACTTTACATTTAAAGTCTTTTTTTCTACAATGAATTAGGGAACAGGAGAAAACAAATGAGAAAATTATTTAAACTATCAATACTTGTAATAGCAGTATTATTAATTACTGGATGTAGCAGTTCATTATTTAAATCATTCACATTTAATATAGATAATGGTGATCAAATTAAAATTAAATTAGATATAAAAAATGGGTTAGATATTAATTCAGAGCTACCTTTTTCAATTACAAAAGATGAAAACGTGTTGACAATGGGGAATTTTTTACAAAAAGTAGGGTATGATCAATATAGTGAGGCTGCTAAAACTGATCCAAATGCTACTGTATTAGAAGAAGGCGAGTATCTTGGAAATTCATATGTGTTTTGGTCATACGAAGATAAAGAGTATAATCATGTGATTTATATTAATGATTCTAATACGGCACTACTTTTAAGCAATCAAGTATCAAAAGAAGAAGCCAAAGAGATATTTGAAAGCCTTACAATCACAAAAGAATAAACATTGTAAAAAAATGTATACGAAGGTATACTTTTTTTTATTTTAGGTGTAAACTAAAT
>CAYJEM010000017.1:0-13356 GCA_964369175.1 uncultured Erysipelotrichales bacterium
AAATATTCATAAAGTACTTTAGATATTTGATTTATATATACAGCTAAGATATAATTTATCTATTAGGGAGATATTAACATGGAAAATTTAGACCAATTAAATAACCAAATTATGGAAACACGTAACTTACTTTTAAAAAGAAAAAAGTTGCAAAATACACGTATAGAACTCGACAAACAATTAAAGAAGAGGTCAGAAGATTTAGAACATGCTAGTAAAGTATTACAAGATGCAAATAATGATGTATTAAAACTAGAAGGTTTTTCAATGCAATCACTACTAGCAATAATTACTTCATCAAAGCAAGAGAAATTAGAGATTGAAAGAGCAGAAGCTTATGCTGCAAAGCTGAAATACAACCAAATTGTAGACGATATAGAAAGAATAGAATATCAACGTAATAGTGTGTCTAATGAATTAGATTCAATGCAAGGAGTTCAAGATGAGTTTAATGAGCTTATGCTTCAAAAAGAAAAATTACTTCAAGAGAATTTTTTAAATAGTCAAGTAATGAAAAGTGATATTGAAAATCAAATTAACGATTTAAAGCAGTATTTAATTGAAATCAATGAAGCAAAATATGTGGCAGATGAAGTATATGAATTAGTACAACAAATAAAGAAATCTTTATCATCTGCTAGTGGGTACAGTACATGGGATTTAGTAGGTGGAGGATTAATTGCAAGTAGTTTAAAACATCAAAAAATGACTGATGCTGGAGAAAATGCTAAAATATTACATAATAAACTCAATGATTTACGTTTTGAGCTAGCAGATGTAGCAACTACATCTGATAACTTTACAGTTGATATAAGTAATATGTTATATTTTACAGATGTCTTTTTTGATAATATTTTTACAGATCTTGCAACTGCTTCAAAGATATCAAAAGCTATGCAATGTATTGATGAAACAGATATAAAAGTAAAAGATATAATCAGTAATCTAAATGTCTTAGACAAAGATATTCAACAAAGAATAAATAATTTACATACAATTATATAATAAGATATAGTTACCATAATCTGATAGTTCCTATTTACTAAATGAGCTATCTTTTTATTTACACCAAACTGTTGGTTTATTAGTCATAGTAACCTTTTAATATAAATTAACATTAAAATCCATAATAATTTAAAATATCGAATGATTGATATTGGTATATGTTATGTACTATTAAACTGTAAAAATCTAACAGGTGGTACATATAAATTGGATAAATCGTTAAAATATATCTGATAATTCATAACTTATTTCACGGATAATCGATAATTGTTAAAGTTTATTATAT
The DNA here is from genome assembly GCA_964369175.1 of uncultured Erysipelotrichales bacterium. GTDB lineage: Bacteria > Bacillota_I > Bacilli_A > Erysipelotrichales > Coprobacillaceae > Tannockella. The sequence goes on from CAYJEM010000017.1 coordinate 1,292, forward strand.
TATTTGTTCTATAAAATTATTGTGGTACTATGTGTTTGTAGATATGATAACAAGAAATAAGGAGATATTAATTATGAAAAAGATAAGTAAAATAGCAATTGCACTGCTAATGCTTTTTCGTTTGCATTTTCAAACTTTACGGTATCAGCATCTTCAAAAGAGACTGATATCGATCCTGTTATACCTGAAATTCACATACAAGAAGTTGTAAAAAGTTACGATATAATATATGTTGAAGATGTGTTTGGAAGATATAGAGAAACTTATAGAACAAATTATCAGTATATAAATATTGAGTTTATCAATTCATTTAGTTACTACACTACTACAATTTCACTAACAAATTGGATGGATGCAGCTGTTGGACACATACGTAATCGTATTACATATCATTATAGAACATATTAGTTTGATGTTACATGTTTAGCATTTCTACATTATTAGAATTGAAATGTATTACAACAATAAGATCTTTAATACATAAGAATTAATATTTTCGTATTTTTGTATATAATTTACCTATGATTATAGTATTTTTACAAGCGAGGGGGAATATTTATGCTTGTTTGCAATAAACTCACTGTGTTTTATGACAAAGTTAAAGTATTAGATGATATCTGCTTTTCGATTAACAAGGGGGAAGTTGTTGGTCTTGTTGGTAAGAACGGGTCAGGTAAATCAACAATTATGAAAGCTATATGTTCTTTGATTAAAACAAGGTCAGGTAGCGTTATAGTTAATGGTTTGGATATCAAATCACATCGAATTGAATCATTAAAATGTATTAGTGCGATTATTGAGGGACCGTCACTATATCCAAATATGACAGTTGAAAATTGTATTAAAATGCACAGTCAATTGCGAGATGTTGAAGAAAATGTAGATATGGCTTATGCTTATCTACAAGATATAACGATGAAAAAAAAGAAAGTTAAAAATTTATCTTTAGGCATGAAACAACAAGTTGCCTTATCACTTGCTTTTATGACAAAGCCACAACTGTATATCCTTGATGAACCGGTAAATGGTCTTGATTTTGATAATGTTTTACGATTTCGAAAAAAAATATTGGATGTAAAAAAGGATGGGGCATCGGTTTTAATTTCTAGTCATATTTTAAAAGAATTAGAAATGATCGTTGATCGCTATATTTTCATTGATAATGGTAAGGTTGTAGGTTCTATCATCAATAATAAACAAGATATTGAAACGCTGTATCAAGAAATGATCGAATGAAAAAACTTATTTTCTGGCAAATGCACCAATGTAAAAATACAATAATTATTTTATTGATGATATCAATCATTTTATCTTGCTACTATTTATTAATGTTTTCAAATATAAGAGACTTTCATGTGGAAGAATTTGATCAAATGTCGCTTGTAGAACGTATTGAATTAGAAAAGATGTTTACTGATAATAGCATATATAGCCGTAACACAATATCATTTTATCAACATCTTCTAGATAATAATATTGAACTGTATAACCATATAAAGGAACACTATTATCTTTTAGATTCTTCAACAAGTGTAAGTAATTTTGTTAATATTCAATCAAATGTCATTCCAATTGTCTTTCCATTTTTAGTTTTAATTTTTAGTTTTTTGATAATGAATCGAAATGATAAACAAAGATACTATACAAGGTTGCTACCTTATACAAACAATCAAATATATTTGTCTAAAATAAGTTGTATTGTTATTTGTAATTTTATAATATATCTTGCATCACAAGTATTTGTTTTTATTGTAAGTGGAAATATAGGCTCGCTACATTATCCAATTGTTTGCAATACCTTATTTTTGCATTCAACAACACAAATCATTATTCCATTCTATCAATATTTAATTTTTGTTATGATGCTACAATTTGTACATATTGTAATTTTAACATTATTATATTGTTTAATCCTATCACTAACTAAATATAAATGGATTAATTTGTTTGTTACAATGCTATTGCCAATCTATGGTAGTATTTACTTTTTATCACTGGAAGTACCTTCAACAGCGAATATCATCCCGTATATCTTTGATAATAGTCATGTATTATTAACGCACGGACAAAATCTTATAGTTTACTTTGGTATTGTAACAATAGTAAGTATTGTTTGTTATGTTGCAGTAATTGCATTTGACACTAGGAGGGATTAATGATGAAACGATTATTGTGTTTTGAAATAAAGAAAACCTTACTGAATCCATTATCTTTAGCTATTGCAATGATAACCATAGTTTTTCTTGTTATAAGTATGTTGTTTTATATTTTTACAGATGAAAATTATATGCAAATACAAGTTATAAATGCCAAAGGGGTTATTTTTCAAATTACAGAAAACGATCATAATAATAGTGAAGTTGAAACATACTATAATAAGATACAAGATGCTAAGACATGGCAAGAAATGCATCAAATATATAATGAACTTGATCAATATTATTTAACAAGCCACCAAAAAATTTATACTACAGATTTGTCATACGATTATCATACAAATATTGCAATGCGTAATTATAATGTTGAAAATAATATTGATCCAGATGAAGAATCACCCGGTGATTGGTTATATAAAACGATAAATACGTATGGTATGTACTATATTGTCATAGTTTGTATCTTTATTACAGTAACAACTATGTATGCTGAAAAGGAGAATCAAACAATCAACTATTATTACACTTTACCATATCGTTATGAAAAATTGTATTTTTCAAAATTTATGGTGACTATTATCAATGTTACCTTCACTTGTATTATACCAATAATTATTGCATATACTATTATGTGCATTATTACAAATAGTACAAATCCAGCAGGATATGTGCCAAGTATTCAAATGTTTTCAACCTTACAATTTCATACAAATTATTTTATACATTTATCGAAATATGTAATAATATTACCGATTGCAATTCTTTGTATGCAAATACTTAGTTCAATCATTTTATTGTTTGTTACATCAATAATCAATAAATTTAAAGTAAGAATTGTACTTTAATACGTTACAAGGAAAAGTGTATCAAAATGTTTATATGTTTTTTACAATGATTTTTATTGAAAACATTGCTTTTTATATGCGAATTCGTTATAATTTTATAAATCCATAGAACAAGATTAAATAGTTAATTATTTTGTAGAGACAACATGGTTGGTGAAAATGTTGAAATAATTATTATGGGACACTTGGGAGGAGATATTTTGAATAGAGTAGAAATATACGTATTGTCGCGTTAAGATGTTGAGTGCATGTAGAAATACATGAAGTAAGGTGGTACCGCGTAATCAACGTCCTTATTATAAGGGCGTTTTTATATTTTAAGGAGGAAATTTATGTATAAAGCAATAAGAGGAACAGTTGATATACTTCCAAGTACATCAACAAAATGGCAAAAGTTAGAACAATTAATTCGCACAATTTGTGCAAATTATAATGTTCAAGAAATTCGCACACCAATCTTTGAAAGTACTGATTTATTTAATCGTGCAGTTGGTGATACAACAGACGTAGTTAGTAAAGAAATGTATACATTTGATGATCGTAAAGGTCGTTCAATTACACTAAGACCTGAAGGAACAGCATCAGTAGTAAGAAGTTATGTTGAAAACAAAATGTATGTAAATCCTGATGGACTTACAAAATTATATTATATGGGACCAATGTTCCGTTATGAAAGACCACAAAATGGTAGACAAAGACAATTCCATCAATTTGGTGTAGAAATGATTGGTTCACCTTCACCATATGTTGATGTTGAATGTATGACAATGGCAATAACGTTGGTACAATCACTAGGAATTGATAATGTTAAATTACATATTAATACGTTAGGTGATGATGCTTCTAGAGAAGCATATAAGCAAGCATTATTAACTCATTTTGAAAGTCATATTGATGATATGTGTAGTGATTGCAAATCACGTTACTTAAAAAATCCAATGCGTATTTTAGACTGTAAAGTTGACCGCGCTCACCCAGCAATCAAAGATGCACCAAATATGCATGATTATCTAAGTGACGAAGCGAAAAGTCATTTTGAAACAGTGACATCTTTACTTGATGCACTAGAAGTAGAATATGTAGTAGATGAAACGCTAGTTCGTGGATTAGATTACTATTGTCATACTGTATTTGAAATCATTTGTGATGATCCACGTCTTGGAAACGGTGCTACTGTTGGTGGTGGTGGTCGCTACAATGGATTAGTTGAAGAGATTGGTGGACCAAGTCAACCAGGTGTTGGTTTTGCTTTTGGAATGGAAAGATTATTACTAGCTATGGATAGTCAAGAAGAAGACGATGAAGGAATTGATGTTTATGTATTACCAATGGGTCAAGATGCAAAAGATTTAGGAATTCAAATTGTAACAATGTTACGTGCTAATGGATATCGTTGTGAGATGGATTATCAAGATCGTTCATTAAAAGCAATGTTTAAATCGGTAGATCGAAAACATGCGCATTTTGCAATGATTTTAGGACAAGATGAGGTAGAAAAAGAAGTTGTAAATATTAAATGTACACATTCTAAGCAACAGGATGTTGTACCATTAGAAAATATACTAGCATATATAGAAGAGCATGAATCAGGAGGACATCATGAATAGAACACATAATAATGGACAATTACGTATTGAAAACGTAGGAGAAGTAGTAGAATTAAAAGGTTGGGTTGCAAAGAAAAGAAACTTAGGTTCTTTAGTATTTATTGATTTACGTGACCGTTATGGAATTACTCAAATCATTGTTGATGAATCAATGGAACAATTAGCACGTGAAATCAAAAACGAATATGTACTTCATGTAATTGGGAATGTTATTGAAAGATCATCTAAAAATGATCAAATGGCTACCGGAGATATTGAAATTCAAGCAACACAAATTAACATTATAAATAAAGCAAACTTAACGCCTATGATCATTGCTGATCAAACAGATGCATTAGAAGAGTTACGTATGCAATATCGTTATTTAGATTTACGTCGACCAGTATTACAAAATAAATTAATTACTCGTCATAATATTACGAAGAGTGTTCGTAATTATTTAGATAACTTAGATTTCATAGATGTAGAAACACCAATGTTTAATAAATCAACACCAGAAGGTGCTAGAGACTTTTTAGTACCATCACGTGTACACAATGGATCTTTCTATGCACTTCCACAATCACCACAATTATTTAAGCAATTATTAATGATTTCAGGATTTGAAAAGTATTATCAAATTGCAAAATGTTTTAGAGATGAAGATTTACGTGCAGACCGTCAACCAGAATTCACTCAAATTGACGTTGAAATGTCATTTATGTCAACAGAACAAATCTTAGCAATCGGTGAAGGATTAGTTGCTAAAGTATTAAAAGAAGTGAAAGGTGTTGAGGTACAATTACCACTACCACGATTAACTTGGCATGAAGCTATGGAAAAGTATGGTATTGATAAACCAGATACTCGTTTTGGTTTAGAGTTAGTCAATTTAAATGAAGTTGTTAAAGATGTTGATTTCGTTGTCTTTAAAAGTGCTTTAGAAGCTGGTGGACATGTTAAAGGAATTAACATTAAAGGACAAGCTACAAACTATTCTCGTAAAGCAATTGATAAATTAACAGATATTGCTAAAACATATAAAGCAAAAGGTTTAGCTTGGTTAAAAATAGAAAACGGAGTAGCTAATGGACCAATCGCTAAATTCTTTAGTGAAGAACATATGCAATCATTACTTAGTGCAATGGATGCCAGTGATAATGACTTATTAGTATTTGTATCTGATACTAGTTATGATGTGGTTTGTGATAGTTTAGCTGCACTGCGTAATCATTTAGGTAAAGAGTTATTATTATATGATGCTAGTACATATAACTTATTATGGGTAACAGACTTCCCAATGTTTGAATATGATGAAGAGACAGCACGCTATTATGCAAAACATCATCCTTTTACAAGACCAAGAGATGAACATATTTCAATGTTAAAAACAGATCCAGCAAATGTTTTAGCTGATGCATATGATATTGTTTTAAATGGTTTTGAATTAGGTGGAGGGTCACAACGTATTTATGAACAATCACTGCAAGAAGAAGTTTTTGAAGCATTAGGATTTACAAGTGAACAAATTAAAGAACAATTTGGATTCTTTGTTGATGCATTCCAATATGGAACACCACCTCATGGAGGTTTTGCATTAGGACTTGACCGTCTAGCAATGTTACTTACGCAAAGTGAATCTTTACGTGATGTAATTGCATTCCCTAAAAATGCTAGTTCAACTTGTCCAATGTCTAAAGCACCTGGTACGGTTTCAACGGCACAATTAGATGAACTTGGAATTATGGTTAAAGAAGATGAACAAGAGAATAAATAAAGTAATAAATATTATCAATAAAGAAGAATTAGACTATTTATTAGTCTTTGATTCTTCTTCAATTGATTATTTAACAGGGTATAATAATCATCCAGGGGAACGATTATTTGCATTAATTATTAGTAAACTTGGTAATGTAACGTTTGTTTTAAATAAATTGTTTATTTACAATGATGAAAATCCAAGTATTGATGTTGTATGGTACCAAGACAACCAAGATAGTAATGAAGTATTACACAATATATTGAAAGATGGAAATACAATTGGTATTGATAAATATTTTCCAGCCAAGTTTTTATTACCATTACAAGAAAGTATGCCACTTTCTAAATTTGTAAATGGATCATTATGTGTAGATGCTATTCGTATGGTTAAAGATGATAACGAACAAACATTAATGCATGAGGCAAGCCGTATTAATGATAAGGCGATTCATAAAGCAATCGCTTTAACAACAAAAGGACATAGTGAAGAAGTTGTTGCTAATGAATTACTTTCTATTTATAAATCATTAGGGGCTAATGGATATAGTTTTGAGCCAATTATTGCTTATGGTAAAAATTGTTCAAACCCACACCACGCAAACGGTGACACTGTTGTAAAGCCAGGTGATAGTATTATTGTTGATATTGGGTGTACATTTAATGGATATTGTTCTGATATGACAAGGACAGTTTTTTATAAAGAAGTTAGTGACGAAGATCGTGATGTTTATCATACAGTAAAAAAGGCAAATGAGGAAGCAATCGCTTTTATAAAACCGGGAGTTCGCTTATGTGATATTGATAAAGTAGCACGAGACATCATTAGTGAAAAAGGATATGGAGAATATTTTACACATCGTTTAGGACATTTTATTGGTAAAGATGTTCATGAATTTGGAGATGTTTCAAGTAGTTTTGATATTGAAGTACAACCAGGAATGATATTTTCTATTGAACCAGGTATTTATTTGCCAGGTAAGATGGGAGTTCGTATTGAAGATTTAGTACTTGTTACTGATGATGGTTGCAAAGTATTAAATAAGTATCCTAAAGATTTATTTATAGTCGAATAGACGGAGGACAAGATATGTATTATTTTATTGGAATTAAAGGTTCTGGAATGGCACCACTAGCACAGATTGTATGTGATTTAGGAAATGATGTTTCAGGAAGTGATATTGAAAAATATATTTTTACACAAGATGAATTAGAAAAGAGAAACATTCCAATTTATCCTTTTGATAAAAATAATATTAAAGATAATATGACAGTAATTATTGGCAATGCATTTGATGATAGTCATCCTGAAGTGCAAGCTGCATACAATAATGAAACAGTTACAACATATCGCTATTTTGATTTTTTAGGTTCATTAATGGAGCAGTATGATTCAATTAGTATTGCTGGTACGCATGGAAAAACAACAACAACAGGTATGGCATATCATGTATTTAAGGAATATGATAATACTTCTGTGTTAATAGGTGATGGAACTGGCCACGCTAATAGCGATAGTAAATATTTTATTGCTGAGTCTTGTGAATATAAAGATCATTTTCTTTCATATTACCCAAAATATGCAGTCATTAATAATGTTGAATTAGATCATGTTGATTATTTTACAAGTATGGATATGTACATTGAGTCATTTGAAAAATTTGCCAGTCAGGTAAAAGATACTGTTATTGTATGGGGTGACGATAAATATTTAAATAAAATGAATTATTCAAAAAGAGTAATGCGTTTTGGTATAAAAGATCATAATGATGTTCAAGCTAAAAATATCATTGAATCGGTAAATGGTTTTTCTTTTGATGTAGTTATTCATGGTGAAATATTTGGTCATTTTAATTTGCCATTCTTTGGTAAACATATGCTATATAACGCACTAGCAATTATCACCCTTGGATATTTGGAAAATATGGAAGCTTCATATATACAAGAACGATTAAAATCATTTCCAGGAGTAAAAAGACGTTATAGTGAAAAGATTATTGGTAATAATGTATATGTAGATGACTATGCACATCATCCAACAGCATTGCATTTGGTATTAGAAGCAACAAGAGTGAAGCATCCTACAAAGAAAATTGTTGCCGTATTTAAACCAGATCGTTTTTCGCGAGGAGCAACATTTGCTAAAGAATTTGCTAAGGCAATGGATTTAGCAGATTACCCATATTTCTGTCCATTTCCTGAAAATGCAGTTAAAGAAGAAGGAATTGATATTGATATATATGATATTGCATGTCACTTACCGCGTGCAAAAGTTATTCAAGAAGACGAAACTGGAGCTAGTGAATTAGCGAAATATGATGATGTAGTTTTTCTGTTTATGTCAAGTAAAGATATCTATAAACTCGAAGAAAAAGTTATAAATATCAAGAAAACTACTATATAACAAGGAATTTGTATGTTATAATTTAAAAATGGAGGTACTTATATGAGTGCGATTGATATATGTTTTTGTATATTAATATTGTCTAGTGCATTTGCTTTAGTTGGGTTAGGGGTGTTTTTCTTTAAGACAGCTACAAGTATGAAGCATATTGGAGAAACTGCAAAGGCGGCCCAAACGACAATTGTAAAAGTTGATCGAGTGGTAGATAATGTTGCATATAAACTAGATTTATTAGATGCACCATTTGAGACAATTGCTGGGATTTTTGATCCTAAGCGACCAAAATTCAATGTATTAAATGTAGTAAAAAGTATTATAAAAAAGAAAAAAGGATAAGGTGAACGAGATGAAATGTGGTAAAATTATGGTCGGATTTGGTTTAGGTGTTATTACTGGTATGTTACTTGCACCTAAAAAAGGAAGTGAACTAAGAGCTGACATAAAAGAAAAAAGTATTACAGTTTATGATAAAGCTAGTTCAATGACAATGGAAGATTACCAAGAAATGGTTTCTTCAAAAATTGATGATATTAAAAAATCAATTGATGAATTTGATATTCATGAATTTAAAGATGCAACTGCACAAAAAATCAGTGATTTACGTGATAAAGTAGAAGAGATGTCTGATGCAATGCATGAAAGTAAAGAATACGAAAAAATGAAAGATGTTTTAAAAAGAGTTGGTGACAGCGTAAGTGAAAGATTTGAAGATGTAAAAGCAAAAGTTAGTGGTAGTGAAGTTGATAGTACGTTAGAGAAAGTGGCTAAAGAAGAAATTCAAGCAATTGAAGATGATATTGATGTTGTCTTAAAAGAGCTAAAAGACTAAATGAAAAAAGTAACAATATACGACGTAGCAAGAGAAGCAGATGTTTCCCTTGCTACAGTATCTAGAGTTATTAATGGCTCTAATGTTGTAAGAGCGAAAACGCGTGATCGTGTACTTGAAGTAATCAAACGTTTAGACTTTCAACCAAATGAAGTTGCAAGAGGTCTTGCAACAAGTAAATCAACAACAATCGCAATTGTTTTTCCACAATCTTTATTTGCTAACGTAAAAGAAATGATTGGCGGTATCGGTGATACTGGCCGTCATTTAGATTATGGTATCAATATGTATACCACTGATGACATCGGTGATGAAGATACTGTAAAAGATGTAACTGAGCGTATTATCAAGTCTAGAGTTGATGGAGTTATTTTATTTAATAATGATAAAACTGAAGAGATGATTATTTCACTATCAAAATATAGTTTGCCAATCGTTGTTATTGGTGAAAAAATTTCTGGTGAAAACATGGGTTCTATCTATATTGATGTAGAGCAAGCAGCATCACAGATCATTGACAGTTACCTTGTAAGAGGAGACAAAGACATTGCATATGTTTCCCCAAGACAAAATCTTATTAAAAATGAAAGTGTTATTTCTGGTATTAAAGCAGCATATAAAAAACATAATTTATCTTTTGATGAAGATAAAATCATTGAAACGACAGGTGACTACTTAGAAGATTATCAAATGTTACTAAAGTATTTTGAAACAAATAAACATGATTTTGTACTTTGTGGTTATGATAAAGATGCTGTAGCAGTTGTTAAGGCAGCATCAAAAAATAATATTTTGATTCCTGAAGATATGAATGTAATTGGAATGCTAAATACTACATATGCACTAATGTGTGAACCAATGCTTAGTTCAGTTAATGTACCAGTATATGATATGGGGGCAATGGCTGTTCGCTTACTTACTAAGTTTTTACAAGGTGAGGAAATTGAGTCTAAGGAAATAGCCGTTAAACATACATTAATTGAAAGAGAATCAACAGATTAATAGTAGGTAATGCCTACTATTTTTTATATACTATTTCTTGCAAAAAATTGTAAATTTATATAGAATAGTTTAGAAGGAGAAATGAAAATGGCACAAAAAACAAACATAACATTAGATGTTGATCAAAAGCCTAAAGCAGGGAAATGGGCATTACTTTCAATGCAACACGTTTTTGCAATGTTTGGAGCAACAATTCTTGTTCCAATATTAACTGGATATCCAATATCAGTTGCGCTTTTTGCATCAGGAATAGGAACACTTATATATGGTGTTGCTACAAAATTTAAAGTACCAGTGTACTTAGGATCGTCATTTGCATATATCAGTGCGATATTACTTGCAAAAGAATCTATGGGCGGTGACGTATCAGCTGCACAAACAGGATTAATTCTAATTGGAATTATCTATGTAATTGTAGCTTTAATCGTAAAAGTGGTAGGTAAAGGTTGGATAGACTATCTACTACCACCAATTGTTATTGGTCCAATGATTATAGTAATCGGACTTGGACTAGCATCAAATGCAGTAGGAAATGCTGGTTTTGTAGAAGGTGGGGATTATCGTTCAATGATTGTTGCATTAGTAACATTTGCGATTACAGCGTTTATCTCTACAAAAGCAAAAGGATTTTTCAAAATCATTCCATTCTTATGTGGAATTGTTGGTGGATATGTTTTTGCAGTATTTATGGGAATTGTTGATTTTTCACCAGTTCAAGAGGTTATTAATTCAGGTAGATTTATAGGTTTACCAGAGTTCATCTTACCATTTGAAGTTGCTGGGTTTGATAGTTATTCATTCTATATTGGTCCAGAAACACTTGCGATTTTACCAGTAGCGATTGTTACAATTGCTGAGCATATTGGAGACCATACAGTTTTAGGGAAAATCTGTGGTAAAAACTTCTTAAAAGATCCTGGTATTGATAAAACACTTGTAGGTGACGGTGTAGCAACTGCAGTATCTGGATTACTTGGTGGTCCAGCAAATACTACATATGGTGAAAATACAGGAGTTATTGGTATGACTGGAGTTGCTTCAGTATACGTAACTTGCGGGGCAGCAGTTATTGCAATTGCTCTGTCTTGTATACCACTAGTATCGGCAGTAATTCAAACAATACCAAATGCAGTACTTGGTGGAATGTCAATTATTTTATACGGTGTAATTGCATCAAATGGATTACGTGTATTAATTGATAATTCAGTTGATTTTGGAAAACAAAGAAATTTAATTATTGCTTCAGCAATGCTTGTTATTGGTTTAGGAGGAGCACTTTTACCATTAGGTAACTTTATTGCTTTATCTGGAACTGCTTTAGCTGCTACAGTTGGTGTTGTATTAAATCTTATACTTCCAAAAAAATAAATATAAAAAGGAATAAGGTATATTTATGAATACATTCAAAAATAATAAGGATTTTGCTACTTACTTACGCAATGAAAAAAAATATAGTTGTAGCCAAGCAGTGCTAGCAGTATTTGC
>CAYJEM010000017.1:13456-32163 GCA_964369175.1 uncultured Erysipelotrichales bacterium
ACTTACGCAATGAAAAAAAATATAGTTGTAGCCAAGCAGTGCTAGCAGTATTTGCTGATGATTTAGGGATGACTCAAGAAATGGCATTTAAAATTGGTGAAGGTTTAAGTGGTGGTTTTGGAGCTCGTAAAGAATTGTGTGGTGCAGTCAATGCAATGGGGATTGTCTTAAGCTTAAAAAATAGTGGTGGTATTGATAGCAATCATGCAACAAAGCAAGCAACATGTTCAATGATAGACAGAGCAACTGAAATTTTTATTGAGAAAAATGGATCACACATTTGTAAACCGTTGCGGGATGAAAATACAGAAATCCGTACTTGTGATACATTAATTCTTGATTGTATTGAAATTACAGAAATGTTCTTAAACGAAGAGTAATATCTTCGTTTTTTTTATAGACCTAAACGAATATTAATGATAATATTTATAAAGAATTTATTAAGGGGAAGTGTATGAAAAATATAATCGAAGTGGGTGCTTCAAAATTTAAAATGCCTAAAAGCATGTTTTTATTCTTTGTTTTAGTTGCATTGATTGCTATTGGGAATGGATTAAGTGATTCCATATATGGGAATTACTTCAAAGATGCATATGATGTAAGTGCAACGCAGCGTGCTTTTATTGAGTTTCCAAGAGAATTGCCTGGCATACTTTGTGTATTTGTAATTGGTGGTTTATCTTTTTTAGGTGATATACGAATATCTCTAATTGCTCAAATTTTATCATGCATAGGGGTAACTGTTCTGGGATTGTTTAGTCCTTCTTTTAGTGTTATGTTAATCTTTTTATTTATTAATTCATTAGGGATGCATATATTTATGCCTTTGCAAGACTCAATTGGGATGTCACTTGCTAATAAAGATGAACTAGGAAAACGTGTTGGACAATATGCTAGTTTAAAAACTGCTATGGGTTTTATAACAAGTATTCTTGTGTTCATTGGGTTTCGTTTTGATTGGTTTTCTTTTTCAACAGATATTATATGGGTGTTTATTATTGCTGCCATATGCTTCTTTCTAGCAGCAATTATTTGTTTTTCATTATACAAAGAAACAAAAGAAATGGAAGTTGCTAAAACAAAGAAGTCGAAATTTGTTTTGCGTTATCAATATCGATATTTTTATTTGCTTACAATATTACATGGTGTACAAAAACAAATAGCTTATGTGTTTGGTTCATGGGTTATTATTGACTTGTTATTAAAGGGTGCTGACATTATGTCATTATTACTTATCATTAGTAGTTTTATTGGTATCTTTTTTATGCAAAAACTTGGATTGTGGATTGACCGCTTAGGGGTTAAAAAGATGATGTATTTAGATGCTTTATCTTTTATTATTATCTATGTACTTTATGGATTTGTTGTCTGGGGTATTTCATCAAATACAATTCCAGGATCAGGGTGGCCAGTAATTGTTGTATATAGTTTATTTGTTCTAGATCGCTTATCAATGCAAATGGGAATCGTGAAATCTGTATATTTAAAAAAGATTACTAAAGATTCAAGTGATGTTACTTCAGCATTATCTACTGGAATTAGTTTGGATCACATTGTATCTATCATAGCGGCACAAATTAGTGGTTTTATTTGGGTATCGTTTGGTCCACAATGGGTGTTTTTTATTGCCGCATTCTTTTCTTTAGGTAATTTGTTTGTTGCAACACGCATTGATTAGGTTAATGTTTTCGATATTGACGGTTATATACAGATATGTTAAAATTAGAAAAACATTGAAGGAACATAGTACTTTATAGAATTATTTAGAGAGCTTGTGGTTGGTGAAAACAAGTTAATGAAATAAGGGAATACAGTCTGGAGTTTCTAAGTGAAAAGCTTAGACGGCAACAACCGTTATTGTAATGAGAGCATGTAAAATACATGAAAAAAGGTGGTACCGCGGTAATTCGTCCTTTTGATGTATTTTTTATTTTGTCTAAAATTGTAAAGGAGAAAGATAATGAAAATATATGATGAATTAGTATGGCGTGGATTGATTAAAGACATTAGTTCACCAGAGTTAGAAGAAAAATTGAATGCTGGAGGAATGACTTTTTATATTGGAACTGATCCAACAGGAGATAGTTTGCACATTGGACATTTTTCATCGTTTTTAATTTCAAAAAGGTTAAAAGATGCCGGACATAATCCAATATTACTTGTAGGTGGAGCGACTGGTTTAATTGGTGATCCAAAGCCTGATACAGAAAGACCTATGATTACAAAAGAAACAGTTGATCATAATTTTGCTTGTTTAAAGAAGCAAGCAATTGACTTATTTGGCTTTGAGGTAGTAAATAACTTTGATTGGTCTAAAGATATTAACTTTATTGATTTCTTAAGAGATTTTGGTAAATTCTTTAATATCAATTATATGTTAAGTAAAGATATCGTAAAAAGAAGATTAGATGATGGTATTACGTATACAGAGTTTTCTTACATGATTATGCAAGCATTAGATTTCCATTGGCTTTATGAAAATAAAGGATGTACTATGCAAGTAGCAGGACAAGATCAATGGGGGAATATTACTGCTGGAATTGAGCTTATTCGTAGAAAATCACAAAAAGAAGCATATGGTTTTACAATGCCATTACTTACAAAAAGTGATGGTACCAAGTTTGGTAAATCTGAAGGTAAAGCGATTTGGTTAAATAGAGAAAAAACATCACCATATGAGATGTATCAATTCTTTATTAACTCAGAGGATACAAAAGTAATAGATTACTTAAAATTCTTAACATTTTTAACAAAAGAAGAAATTGAAGGAATTGAAAAAGAACATGCAAGCGCGCCACATTTACGCGTTGCACATAAAGCACTTGCTAAAGAAGTAATTACTTTTATTCATGGAAGTGAAGCATATGATGAAGCATTAGAAATGTCTCAAATGTTGTTTTCAGGAAATATAGCAAGTTTAACACTTGATCAAATTAAAGTGTTATTTGAAGGTGTAGAATCAGTTGTAGTAAATGAGGATATGAATATTTTAGATGCACTAATCCATGCAAAAGCTGCAAGTAGTAAAAGAGAAGCACGTGAATTTGTAAATGGTGGTTCAGTAACGATTAATGGTACTAAAGTTACCGACCTAGAATATGTTGTTTCAAAAGAAAATGCTTATGGTAACGAAGCAACAATAATTCGTCGTGGTAAAAAGAAATATGTAGTAATAAAACATCAATAATTTGATGTTTTTCTTTATGTGAAAAGATGTATTGTTAAATCATTGTTATGATATTATAAAAGATATAAAAGGGGACAAGAATAATGATAGAATTTAATAATAGAACATTTCATATTTCTAACGATGATATTAGTTATATTTTTACAATTATGAAAAATCAACAATTAGGACATTTATACTATGGTAAAAGAATAAAATCAAGAAATGATTATAGTCATTTCTTAGTAGAACGTGCAGTATCACTAGCACCGTGTAGTATTCGTGGTGATTTAGATTTTTCAATGGAAGTGCTCAAACAAGAATATCCAAGTTACGGAACAGGTGACTACCGTGATCCAGCATATGAAATACTGCAAAATAACGGTAGCAGTATTACTGATTTTACATATAAATCACATACTATTACTAAGGGAAAAGAACATATCGATGGTCTACCACAAACATATGGTGAAGATGTAGAAACATTAATCGTTACTATGTATGATGAAGTGATTGATGTTGAGATGAATTTATATTATCACATCTTTAATTCAGTTTCTGGAATTATTCGTAGTGTTAAGTATGTAAATCGTTCAAACAACGTTGTAAAAATAAATCGTGCTATGTCACTTTCTATTGATTTATATGATAGTGATTATCAAATGATAACGTTAGATGGGGCGTGGACACGTGAAAGGCATGTCACAAGACGCAAATTAGATAAGGGTGTGCAAGCAGTGTCTAGTAAGCGCGGGGCAAGTAGTGCTATGCATAATCCTTTTTTAGCACTAGCTAGGGATAATACAACTGAAACAAGTGGTGAAGTTTATGGATTTACACTTGTTTATAGTGGTAACTTTTTGGGACAAGTAGAAGTTGATGCATATGATGTAACTCGTGTAACAATGGGGATTAATCCATTTGAATTTGAATGGACGTTAGAACCAAATGAAACATTCCAAACACCAGAGGCAATTTCTATTTATAGTGATAAGGGATTAAATGGGATGTCACAAAATTTCCACAACTTATTTAGAGAAAATGTAATGCGTGGTAAATACAAAAACAAAACTAGACCTATCTTAATTAATAACTGGGAAGCAACATACTTTGATTTTAATGAAGAAAGTATTTTGCAAATTGCTTCTAAAGCAAAAAAACTAGGAGTAGAATTATTTGTATTGGATGATGGTTGGTTTGGAAAACGTAGTAATGATTCAACATCTCTTGGTGATTGGAAAGTTAACTTAGAGAAATTACCAAGTGGTATTAGTGGCCTTGCAAAGAAAATCAATGATTTAGGTCTTGATTTTGGATTGTGGTTTGAGCCTGAAATGGTCAATGAAATAAGCGAATTATATAAAACACATCCTGATTTTGTAATCAAAACACCAAATCGTAAAATGTCTTATGGTAGAAATCAATATGTATTAGATTTTAGTAGAGAAGATGTTGTTGAATATATTTATAATGTAATGATAGAAACAATCGATAATGCAAATATCGCCTATATCAAATGGGATATGAATCGTAATATTACGGAGGCGTATAGTTTACACTTATCACCAGATAGACAAAAAGAATTCTTCCATAGATATATCTTAGGAGTATATTCACTGTACGAAAAACTAATTGCAAGATTTCCAAATATTTTATTTGAATCATGTGCCTCGGGTGGTGCAAGATTTGATGCCGGGATGTTATACTACGCTCCACAAGCCTGGACAAGCGATGACACTGATGCTATTGAACGTTTACACATTCAATATGGTACATCTATGGTATATCCAGTAGTATCAATGGGAAGCCACGTAGCAGCAATTCCAAATCATCAGGTATTTCGTGAAACAAGTTTAGAAACACGTGCTAATGTAGCGTATTTTGGAACATTTGGTTATGAGTTAAATGTTAATGAAATGGATGAAAGTGAAACACTGCAAGTTCAACATCAAATTGAATTCTTCAAGAAATATCGTGAAGTAATTCAACTTGGAGATTTCTATCGTTTAAAACAAGGTAATTACTATTCATGGATGGTTGTTTCAAAAGATAAAAAGACAGCAATTCTAGGATATTATAAAATACTTGCTACCCCAAACACTTCTTTAAAGAAAATCACTTTAACTGGATTAGAAAATGATTTAGAATATACTTGTAACGGTAAAACATATTGTGGAGATGAGCTAATGAACTTTGGGATGATTCTAGAAACAGAATTTACAGGACTGACACAATCAGATACATTTACAGGTAAATACACATCAGGTACTGATAAAGGTGACTTTACATCACAAATATATGTGTTTGAAGCAAAATAATGAAAAGGATACATAATGTATCCTTTTTATTTGTTTTTATAGCTATTAATTTGTTGATTAATTATTTTCCATGCCAAGTTATTTTGATATGTAAAATCCTTTGGTTCAATATCTGCAAGTTTCCAATTAGTTGGCATTGGTCCAAAATATGGTGTAAACCCAAATGTAGAATATATGGATAGCGCTTTATAGCTTTGCGTTTGTGAACTTAGATATAAGTATTCACCAGCATATAGTTCATCAAACTTAGCTAGTAACTTTTTAACAATGGCCTTTGATAAACCTAGATTTTGGTAACTTGGTAACACAGTAATCCAATGCAAACGGATTAATTCTTTTCCAAAGTGTCGACCAGGCCACAGAGCACCACTAGCTACTACACGTCCATCAAGGTTACAAATAAACACAAGATTTTTAACCATTACTGAATAATTGTTTAGAGTTTTAATGTTTGTTGAAATGCTATCACTTTGTAAAAATGTCTTATGAAATACATTGATTCCTGCTGTAATAGAATCAACTTCTTCAACAGCATATAATAGTTTGCCAAATTGCTTGTCAAAACCATCTTTATAAGTAGAGAAGTAAAAGCCATCTGGTAGTTCAATATTTTTATATGTATGTTTAATTGTTCTTTCCATTATGACATAAATATGAGGCAAAGAATGATCAATGCCAATTTCTTTAAATGATTTCATATATTCCTCCTATACATATATTGTAACATTGTAAAAAAATAAGAAAAGTAAATTAACTTTTCTTTCTTGGGTCTTTTGTCCAAAGCATTGTATTTTCTTCATTAGACAAAGCATATAATAGATTTGTTTTTGCTTGAGGATATGTATTATACATATCATTTAATAAATGTTTAAATTCTTCACGTTTCGTATTCTTATCTGCAGGACAAGTTGATGGTACAATAGGAATACTTGCCTGTCTTATGGCACTTACTATATCATCTTCATTTGCATAAACTAAGGGTCGAATAAAAGTGATATCTGTTCTATCTAAATACATCTTTGGTAAAAATGTTGCAATTTTACCACCATACACCATATTCATAAATAATGTTTCAACAGCGTCATCACCGTGATGAGCAAAAGTTACAATTTTACAATTTAATCTTTTTGCCACATCAATTACTAATGCTTTTTTAAATTTAGAACATAATGAACATGGTAAAGCACCACTTTTTGTTCTATTTCTTTTTAAGATTTCGTAGACGTCACTTGGTTCATGATGAATTTCTATATCATTTTTTTTACAAAAAGCATCAACCTCACTAAAATCCATATCTGGGAATCCTAGCTCAATATGAACCCCAACAATATCAAATTTTACACTTGCAAACTTCTTGTATAAAGATAAAGAATACAGTAGTAGCATCGAATCTTTACCACCTGATACTCCTACACATACACGATCGCCATCGTTAATCATACTAAAATCTTCATCGGCTTTTCTTATACAGCCTAATATTTTTTTCATTGTCATTTTTATCACCTTCATTATTCTATACAATACGCTAGGAAATTGCAATTATCTTTGCTTATTATTTTAATATTTGCTAGAATATATTCGGTGATGAAAATGAATGGAATAATATTAATAAATAAACCGGCTGGATATACTAGCCATGATATCGTACATATTGTAAAAAAGACACTTCAAACAAGGAAGGTTGGTCATGCTGGAACATTAGATCCAGATGCTACTGGAGTACTTGTTGTTTGTGTAAACAAGGCTACAAAAGTCTTACAGTTTTTAACGGCTGATACAAAAGAATATATTGCAACATTAAAGTTAGGTACAAGTACTGATACTTATGATGCAAGTGGGGAAGTGCTTGAATCAAAAGAAGTCACTTTACCATTAGATATGAATGTCGTTAAGAAGGTTTTGGAAAGCTTTTTAGGTAAACAAAAGCAAGTTCCACCTATTTATTCTGCGATTAAAGTAAATGGGAAAAAAGCGTATGAATATGCAAGAAATGGTGAGGAATTAAAGCTAGAAGCACGAGATATTGAGATATTAGATATCGAATTACTTGGCATATGCAATGATGAAATCCAATTTAGAGTTATTTGTTCAAAAGGAACATATATCCGTTCGCTGTGTAAAGACATAGCTAGTGCACTAGGATATCCGGGTCATATGCAATATTTAATTCGTAGTCAATCAGGTGACTTTTCAATTAATCAATGTTGTAGCTTAGAACAAGTAAAAGCAGGTGAGTTTGAAGTATTGTCAATTGAACAAGCGTTAGCTAGTTATCCAAAGTATGTTATTGAAGATGAAAATATTGTTTTTCATGGTAAAAAGATAAAAAGTAATAGTAATGAAGTTACTGTTGTTTATAATAAAGAAGGTACTGCACTAGCAATGTATGGTCCAGATGGCTTTGGATATCTAAAAAATATAAGGGGACTTTGGTAATGGAAGTAATTTATCTTGGAAGGCAAAGTAATATTGAACCAGTATGTGTGGCATTAGGTTTTTTTGATGGTTTTCATATAGGTCATCTTACATTGTTTGAAAAAGTAGATGAAGTTGCTACAAAACATAATTTAAAAAAAGGATTATTTACTTTTGATATTCAACCTAGAAATTTCCTAGCAAATGTAAATGACTCATATATAACATCTTTAGAAGATAAAATCGAATTTGCAAAAGCATATTCTTTTGATTATGTATTTGTACTTGAAGTTTCTAAAGAAATACTAGATATGCCAGCAAAACAATTTATTGAAAGTGTTTTGTTGAACCAAAATATAAAACATATTGTATGTGGTTATGATTATCATTTTGGAAAAGATAAAGCAGGCAATGTTAATATGTTATTAGAATATAGCGACTTCATTGTAGATGTTGTTGATAAAGTAAGTCTTGATAAAAATCGAGTGTCCTCAACAGACATAAAAGCTGGACTTGAGCGTGGTGATATTGAAAGTGTTAATAGTATGCTTTCAAGGAGTTATCAAATTCGTGGAATTGTTATACACGGAAAACAACGTGGTCGATTACTAGGATACCCAACTGCTAACGTTGATTATAAAGGTTATGTACTTCCAAAGCGTGGCGTGTATGCCACATCGGTATTAGTTGATGGTTGTATGTACCAAGGAATGACAAATATTGGTATTAATCCAACATTTGGTGATATTGAACATCCATCATTAGAAGTGTATATTCTTGATTTTAATGAGGATATTTATGGGAAGGAAATCACATTATATTTTAAGACTAGAATACGTCCTGAAGTACAATTTGCATCGTTAGATCATCTAAAGCAACAACTTGCTAGTGATAAACAAAGTGTAATACAATATTTTACGAATAAATAGTTTATGATTATAATAACTGTTAATAATGTACATGGGTGATACCATGTACATTTTATTATTAATTGCAAGTATTGTATGGGGGCTAAATATCGTAGTTACAAAAGTATTGTTAAATTTTTATTCACCACTGTTGCTAGCAAGTGCGAAGTTATGGATTAGTTGTTTTGTTTTGTTGATACTTGTAATCATATATAAACAACCCATTATTAACAAGGAAGGGTATAAGTTTCAATATTTATTTTTTGGAGTAATACTTAATTTTTTATTAACGTTTATTGGTAGTAATATTACTTCTGCAAATGAAACTGCAATTATTAATGGTTTTCTACCAATAGTTGCATATATGCTAATTCATAAGTTTTCAATAAAGCAATATAATCGGTATATAGTCTTTGCTATGCTTAGTAGTTGTACTTGTTATGTACTTTCAACTAGTAACCAAGGGACATTGTTAGCACTAGGAAATGGAATGTTATTTTTATCAATTATATCATATAGTTATGGAAATATATTAATACAAAAACATACTATAGTTAATCGATTTTCATATTTATTAAACATCCAAATTATAGCTGCGTTATTTACCACAATATTATATTTGTTAATAGAACCATCAAAAGATATCCTTCATAAGGAAGAAAGTATTCTTTGGATAATAGCATATATATTTACTTCTGGGATAGGGTTTGCATACATTCAAATTACTACATTACAAGCAATAAAAAAAATAGGGACAGTACTAACAAATGCATTGCTTTCCTTAAACCCTATCTTTTCTTATCTGTTTTCTTATGTGTTTTTATCTTATGAAATATCAAGTTTAACAATATGTTGCTTATTCTTGCTTATTGCAACTTGCTTCTTTACGTATCGTAGCAATATAATAAAACATAATATCAACAAATGAATACATTGATTCATCTAGTTCTGGATGCCATTGACATGCATAAATATAATCGTTGTAAAATGCTTCAATAATTCCATCACTACTACGAGCGACAATTTTCAATTCAGTTGCAAGCTTGTTAATTGCTTGATGATGATATGAATTTACTACTTGATTATCTTTTAGAAATACAGATATTGGTGTATTATCTTCAATGTTTATATGATGTGATGATTGATTGTGATTTTCAATATGTTGGTGCAATGTTCCACCAAAATATACATTAATTACCTGAAAGCCACGACATATACCAAAAATAAGTTTTTTATGTTTATAAAATATATCAATAAGTAATAATTCGTATTCATCAATTGCTTTCGATTCAAGATTAGTTCTTGGATCTTTTATTTCTTTATAATACATGGGGTCAATATCTCTACCACCACTTAAAAATAGACCATCAACACAATCTAATAGTTGAATAATTTCATCATAATGAAGAATGCCGACAATAATTAATTCAATACCATGTTGTTTACAGGCATTATAATATCTAGATGGTAGATGATAATCTTTTTCTTCATTTGTTTTTATTGGACATAGTAGTTTCATAGATTCCTCCTATTATATAATACGAATCTAGGAGATTATTAGAACTATATTTATGACGTAATTTCACCTACTAAATTTTTTGTAAATAAGGTGCGTATGTATTCTACTTTACTTTGTGAAATATCTTGACCTAGTCCCCACATTAGTTTTGTAACAGCACTTTCACTAGTCATATCATGAGCTGAAATAACGCCTTTTTCTAGAGCTTTTCGACCAACTTCATAGTGTGTTAAATCACTTGTATCATATAAGCATTGGCTACATACAACAACGGGAATATCTTTTTTAATTAAAACATCAATCATCGATATTAAGTCATGGCGAACAAAACTAATACCGCCACTCCCAAATGCTTCAATGACAACACCTTGAAAACCAACATTGGCTAGTGCTACAATAATATTTGGATTCATACCAGGCGTTAGTTTCAATAAAAATACATTTGAGTCTAAACTAGAATTAAATGTATAGTCTAATGTTGTCTGTGGAAGAGCATCATGGTTAACATGTAACCCACTAGCATCAATTGTCGCGACTGGAGTTGAGTTAATACTTTCAAATGCTTTAAAGCCACTTGTGCGTACCTTAACGCTACGACAACCAAGTAAAATATCACGATCAAAAGCAACAAAGACACCATTGATATCACCATTTGTCATTTCAAATGCAGTACGTAAATTTACAGTTGCATCTGTTAATGGATGTGTTATTGGTAATTGTGAGCCAGTTAAAATAACCGGAATATTTATACCTTGAAGCATGAATGATAGCATAGAGGCAGTGTATGCTAATGTATCAGTACCATGGGTTACAATAATTGCATCATAATTGTTTCTGTTTTTATCAATTGTATGAGCTATTAATTGCCACTCTTCAGGATGGATATTTGTACTATCTAAAGTAAGTAAATTATTTATAGTGATTTCATATGTATGTACTAAATCACTAATAAATTGAAGTAACTCTTCACCATCATTTTGTGGAACTAAACCATTGTTGCACTGACCACAAGCAATTGTACCGCCAGTTGTAATAAGTAATATTTTTTTCATATTAATTCCTTCTTTAATAATTGTTTTATTTTTTATACACATACTAAGATATACAATAATTATTAAAATTGCAATACAAATAAATGAAAGAAATAGTATCTCGTGAGTAATATAAATAATGCTACATAAAATGTAGAAATTTAATAAATTTCTGTTTACAGAAATATGATTATTGAATCTTCACTTAAAAACACATTTCAATAATCAATAATTATTGTTATACTTATAATTGATTTTTCAATAATTAAAAAGTAGTAGTCAAGACAGATAATCATTTTCTTTATGGCACTACTTACTAAAATAAGAGGGGATAAAATATGGGGATTTTTAAAAAGTTGTTTGGACAAGAAAAACAAGAAGTAAAATGTGATACAGAATTGAAGTCAGAATTATTTCTTTTACAGATTCAAGATGTTTTTGATATAAAACAAAGAGGTGTCATAGTTGTTGGACGCGTTTCTAGTGGGATGTGTTCATGTGGTGAAGTGGTGCTTATTGATAATAAAACACGAAGATTTTCTGTAAAAATAGTTGGGATTGAAAAAAGCGATCGAAAACAACATGAACATGCAGTATATGGAGAAAATGTAGGACTTATGCTTGAACCAGTTGGCAATGCTAACCTAATTGATTTAGTACAAGAGGTAAAAAAAATAGAGGATTTTGTTGTATTAGATAGAAATAATCAAGTACAATTCCAATCATTACCAATCCTTCTTGATAGTGTTGATTACTACTATCAAGAGGCATTATCGTTATACAAAAAAACGCACCAAATAGAAGGTGATATAAATGATCAACAAAAACTTGAAATTCGAAGATGTGCTACAAATCATATTGGGTTAATGATTACGTGGATATTTGATAGGGATTTTTATCCGGAAAATATATATCCAAAGTATGTTGATGGGATTAAAGCAGGTAGTATTTTAGGTGTTGATTATATATTGGATTGTCTGCACGGTAAATTTCTTACAAGTGACGCCCATCCAGTTGTTTATGATTTTTTAATGGAATATTACAAAAAACAATATTTTATCGATTATGCAAAATGGCTTAGTGAGAAAACGAATTATTCATTATTTGAAGTAGTATCAACGTGTGATCAATATAAAATATTTAAAGAAGTCATTGATGATGCTTATGAAGATTTTTTAGCAGACATGATTGTAAATCAAGGTAAAAAATGATTATATGTGTACTTTGTAGATTGATAGTTTACAAGTTTTAAAGATATATAAATAAAGCAGGAGATGCATATTATCTTCTGTTTTTTTACTATAGGGCTAAATATAAAAAAGTAGAAAATTGGAAAAACAAGCAAGACAAGTTGCATTATCTATGTTATACTTTTATAAGGTATATAAATTAAGAAATAAGAGGTACATTGAATGGAATTTATAGATGAAATTGTAATGGGAAATGAATTTCTAGCTGCAATTGGAACTCAAAATATAATAATTATACTTGTGGCTTCACTAATCGTACTAATTATCTTATTAGTGGCTATAAGAACATTACGTTTACGTAAATATAGAAAAGTAATAGTGACGTTAGAAAATGAAATGAACGCAGTTAAATCTTTGCCTATTCAATATCGTTTAGGAAGAGTGCAGGGGATAATTAAAAATATGCCAGCAATAGATGCTGACTATGATGAGTTTGTAAAAGAACATGAGGAAATAGTTGCATTCCAAATGAATGAAATTGCATTTTTGTTAAATGAGGTAGATGAGCGTTTATACGCAAATAAGCTTAAAGGTGTAAAAAAAGATTATCGTAAATTGCAAGAAAATAATGCACAATACTCAAAAAGAGCTCATGCATTATTAGAACGAATTGAACAGATTACAGAAGTTGAAAATGAACAACGTATTGCGATAATTAAAATAAAAGAACGTTATCGTGAAATCATGGAACAATATACAGCAGTAAGATATAAGATTGAAGAGTTTGTACCTGCTGTAAATGATGCATTTAAAGATATCGATAATGAATTTGTTCGTTTAGAGGATTTAATGAATGGACAAAAGTTCGAAGAAGCAAGTAGTTTTTCTTTAGAGGTTAGTGAACATATCGAAAAATTACAATCAAAAATTGAAGAATTACCAACGTATATTGCTGTTGTACGTAAGTATATTCCAACTAAGTTAGAAGAAATCTCTAACATGTTAGAAGATATGTCAACACGTGGGTTTGCTACTGATAGTTTTAATGCAACGATTCGTTGTAAAAAAGTAGAACAAGAATTAGAATTAGTTATTGTTCAAATCAAAGCACTAGAACTTGATTCAGTAGGAAAAATTCTTGAGTATATGACAACTGCAATTGATGAATTACAAATTGATATTGAAAAAGAAGAAAAAGCTTTTACGGTGTATCAAGAAAAACGTGATGAATGTTTCTCACTTGTATATTCAATTGAGGACTCCCTTTTATCAACTGCTAAAACTTTTGATGAATTACAAAAAAATTATTTGCTGTCACACTATGACGTAAATATTCATGATGAATGTGATAAGTTTCATGGTATTGTCGAAAAACTTGAATTATATAAAGCTCAAATTGATACGAAGAGTTTTTCTTATGATGCAATGATTAAGAACTTTGATAGTTTGGTAAATGATTGCAAACCATATGAAATATCATTGAAACAATATTTAGAATTGAAAGATTCACTAGTGTTACAAGAAAAACGTGCACTAACAGAATTAGATAACATTAATATTGTACTATTGGAAATAAAATCAGAAATCAAAAATAAGCGATTACCAATGATTAATGATTCTTATAAGGATTACATTGATGACTCTTATATAAAAGCTGAAGAAATTCTTCGATTTACAAGACAACGACCAATTGATTTAGAAAGATTGTCAACGCAAGTTGATACTGCTAGAGATGTTATTTATAAATTATATGATAATGTTCATAATTTAATTGTAACAGCAGAGATGGTTGAAGATGCAATTGTGTTTGGAAATCGTTATCGTTCATGTTTTTTAGAAGTGAACACAGAACTTACAAAAGCTGAATTATTGTTTAGAAATGGTGAATACACAAAGGCATTAAGTACAGCAGTGGATATTATCGAAAAGATAAAACCGGGATCGTATGAAATGCTAGTTCTAAGTAGCAAAAAGTCTAAATAAATTTGGACTTTTTTGTTGCTTTATGCATATTATGTATAGGAGGTATTTTATGCAATATTTAGATTATGCGGCAACTACGCCACTACATCCAGAAGTACTAAAAACATACAATAAGTTATTAGAGAAATACTTTTATAATGCGGATTCAATGTATAACAAAGGAATTGAAGTTTCATTGTTAATGAATAAATCACGTTCGTATATTGCTAGTATGTTATCAGTTATGCCAGAAGAGATTGTTTTTACAAGTGGTGGTAGTGAATCAAATGTAACAGCAATTAAAGGTGCAGCGTTTAGTTATAAAAATCGAGGGAATCATATTATTACTACAGCAATTGAGCATTCTTCAGTATATGAAACATGTAAACAATTAGAAAGAGTTCACGGATTTAAAGTAACGTATTTACCTGTCGATACTTTTGGTAGTGTTAAAATAGAAGATGTCGCTTTGGCAATTACAAGTGATACAATACTAATAAGTATGATGCTAGTTAATAATGAGCTAGGATCAATTCAACCAATTAATGAAGTTATAGAATTACTAAAACAATATCCAAAAATAAAACTACACTGTGATATGGTACAAGCACTTGGAAAAATCAAAATTTCACTTGAAGGTATTGATTATGCATCATTTTCTGCACATAAGATTAATGGTTTAAAAGGATCAGGAATTTTATATAAAAAAATAACAAGTAACCTTGAAGCATTAATAACTGGTGGCCAACAGGAATCTGGTATCCGTGGCGGAACATCGAATGCATGTACCAATATCGCACTTGCAAAGACAATGCGTCTAGCATTAGAAAACCTTGATGATAAAGTAGTAGCTACAAAAAAATTACAAGCATATACAATAAGTCAATTAAATTTAATTGATGATGTAGTTGTAAATACAGATTATCAAACATCAGTAGGGAACGTAGTTAATTTTTCATGTATTGGTTATAAACCAGAGGTGATTTTACATGATTTAGAAGCACGTGAAATATATGTATCTACACGTAGTGCATGTAGTTCGAAAACAACAAATGCATCAAGGGTAATGCAAGCATTAAATGTAGATGATGAGATTGCTAGCAGTGCAATTCGTATTAGTTTTAGTTATCAAAACACACAACAAGATATTAATGAATTTATATCTTGCTTAAAACAGTCATTACAAACAATAAAAAAGAAGAGGTAGTATATGGAAGCTAATTATGTATTAATTCGTTTTGGAGAATTAACAACTAAAGGAAAAAACAGAAAACTTTTTACACAAAGATTATTAAAAAACACAAAAGAAGTATTATCTAATTATAAAAATTTAGGTTATCAATTACAACATGATCGTATGTATGTTATTTTAAATGGACATGACCACGTAGAAGTATGTAATAAAGTAAAAAATATTTTTGGAATTCATTCATTTTCAGTGGCTTATAAAGTTGAAAAAGATATAGAACTAGTAAAACAAACAGTGTGCAGTATGATTAATCAAAAATCAGAAATCACATTTAAGATAAATACAAAAAGAAGTGATAAAACATATCCAGGAACTTCAAATGAAATTAATCGAGAAATTGCAACTTATGTATTCCATAATTCAAATAGAGAATTAAAAGTAGATGTTCATAATCCTGAAATGTTAATTACAGTAGAAATTAGAACTGATGCATACTATATTATGGATAATATTCTCAAAGGTGCAGGAGGATACCCTGTTGGTATTGGTGGAAAAGCAATGTTGATGCTATCTGGTGGGATTGACTCTCCAGTTGCAGGATATTTAACTTTAAAAAGAGGTGTGGATATTGAATGCATTCATTATGCCTCACCTCCATATACTTCAGATATGGCCAAACAAAAAATGTTAGATTTAGTTGATCAAATTAGAGATTTTGGTACTGGAAAAATAAAAGTACATATTGTTGACTTCACAAAATTGCAATTAGCTGTATATGATCATTGTAAAGAAAGTTATGCTATGACTGTTATGCGTCGTATGATGTACCGTATTGGGCAAGAAGTTGCAAAGAAGAATAATTGTTTAGCACTTGTTAATGGAGAAAGTATTGGACAAGTAGCATCACAAACATTACATAGTATGAACACAATTAATGAAGTAATTACAATGCCAGTACTTAGACCAGTACTGTGTATGGATAAACTTGAGATAATTGATGTTGCTAAAAAGATCAATACATACGATATTTCAATTCGTCCATTTGAAGATTGTTGTACAGTATTTACACCAAAAGCACCTGCAACAAAACCTAAGAGTTATCAAGCTAAGGCATATGAAGATACATTTGACTATGAAGCACTTGTTCAAGAATGTGTTGAAACAGTTGAAACAATCATTGTTGATGGTGCAATAAAAGAAGAAGATAATTTATTTTAAAAAAAATGTTATTTTTTGCATAATAATTTTAAACTGGCACAAAATAAAAGTGTCAGGAGGTGAGAGACATGAACAACTCATCAAGTAATAAATTAGTAGTACCTGGAGCTCAAAATGCAATCGATCAAATGAAATATGAGATCGCTAATGAATTTGGAGTTACGTTAGGACCAGATGCTTCTGCAAGAGCAAACGGATCAGTTGGTGGAGAAATCACTAAAAGATTAGTAGCTATGGGACAAAGCCAAATGGGCAAATCTAAATAATTATAAATAAATTATAATTATTCAATATACCTCTTAAAGTTAAACTGATATACAATATCATTCTTACTTTAGGAGGTTTTTTTATTCATTTTTATTGTTTTTTCATATAAACACCTTGTATATATATCATATTTTATGTAAAATTAATATGTTAATATATGGAGGAAATTTATGGTTAAAGTAATTGCGGTTAATGCCGGAAGTTCATCACTAAAATTTCAGTTATTATCAATGCCTACAGAAGATGTAATTACTTCTGGAATTATTGATAGAATTGGGTTTGAAGATGCAGGATTTGAGATGAAAGTTGCAGATCAAAAAATTAAAGAAGTTTTAAACATTAAAGATCATAGTGAAGCGGTTACATTATTGCTTGATGCGCTAGTTAAGTATAATGTTGTAGACAGCTTGTCAGAGATTGAAGCAGTAGGTCATCGTGTAGTACATGGTGGAGAATATTTTAATGGATCATCAGTTGTTGATGAACAAGTGGTTGCTCACGTAGAAGAGTTATGCGACTTAGCACCGTTACATAACCCAGCAAACTTAGTTGGGTACCGTGCTTTTGCAGCGGCGCTTCCACATGCCCGTCACGTATTTGTATACGATACAGCATTTCATCAAACACTAGAAGAAGAAGTATATTTATATCCTCTTCCAATGTCTTATTACAGAGATTTAAAAATTCGTAAGTACGGTGCTCATGGGACAAGTCATCAATACGTAAGTGAAGTTGCTAACGAAATGTTAGGTGCGGATTCAAAGAAACGTGTTATTGTATGTCATCTAGGGAATGGAGCAAGTCTTTCAGCTGTATTAAATGGTAAATGTGTTGATACATCAATGGGATTTACACCACTTGCTGGGGTAATGATGGGAACTCGTTCAGGAGATATTGATCCTTCTATCATTCCTTATGTTTGTAAAAAATTAGATTTAACACCTAATAAAGTATTAGAAGTACTAAATAAAAAATCAGGAATGTTAGGTGTATCTGAAATTTCATCAGATTCTCGTGAAGTAGAAGATGCATATTTTGAAGGTAACGAAGCAGCTATTCGTACAAGTAAATTATATGCAAAAATTATTTCTAAGCATATCGGTGGATATGTAATGGAATTAGGTGGAGTTGACTGCATCGCATTTACTGCAGGACTTGGTGAAAATGCATCATATATTCGTGAATTAGTATGCGATTATGTAGGAGAAGCATTAGGAATCACTTTAAATTTAGAGGAAAACAATAAACGTGCTAAAGATCCAAGAGTAATCTCTACTCCTGAATCAAAAGTTAAAGTAATGGTTATCCCTACAAATGAAGAAGTAATGATTGCAAGAGATACAGTTAAGCTTTTAGGATTATAATTCATAAAGACATATCTACATTGTAGGTATGTTTTTTTTGTTGTAGTTCAATGTAGATAAAGATTCATGTTATGGTAGTCATTTTAGATAGGTAATTGTTTTTTGAGGTAAGTTGAAAAAGTAACTTCTACTTTCGATATTGTACAAAGTAAGTAGAAGT